>CAYLJT010000127.1:0-13531 GCA_964383995.1 uncultured Polyangiaceae bacterium | reverse complement strand
GCGCTTCACTCGGCCCACCACGCGCGGGTCGTCCCACCCCACAAGCCCTGCCACCGCATCCATGGTTTCACGTGCCTCGCCAACGCCGCCGTCTTCGAGGTCTCCCAGGCCAAGGTCCAGGCTGAAGAGATCGGGCCTTCGCGCCTCTACCGCTCCGATCGCCTTGTCGACGAGGGGCGCCAAATGGAGGAAATGGGCTTCGATGGCCGTGCGAGGGATGGCTCGACATTCGACGGACGTGGACCCACGGCGTGCCAGGAGTGGAAGTTCGCCCCGGTGCACCAAGCGCACCTCACCAAGAAAGTCGTTCGCAACAAGGACCACGTTCCGATTGAAGATCTCGATGCTCAGGTCGTCTCCTCGCTTCAACGGCGCCAGCGGTAGCAGGAAGGTGAACGTGTTGTCGTCGTCGGCGCCCTCGGCGACGAGGAGCGGTCGCTTCTGGCCCTTCGGCCCGGTGAAGCTTACCCGCACGGTGAGGTCGGCCAAGGCGGCATCCGCGCTGGCCGCCCACTCGCGGTAACCACCCACCGACAACCTGCACGCCATCGCGCTTGCGTCGTCGCCTGACGGGCGTGCTCGATCGAAGAGGACGTCTACGCCGAGTGTCTGGGGTGCATAGCGCTTCTCGTCCCCGCGCGCCCAACGCGGCACCGCAGCCAGACTAGAGGCTGGAGTCCCGAGCTGGTCAGGTACGGGCTCGGGCTCCGGCTCCGCGGGCGGGCTAGGTATGGCCACGGGTGGGGGCGGGTCGGTCAGCGGAGTCGCCTCGGGCGACGGGGGGCTGGCCTCGGGGAGCTCGTAGGGATAGCCAAAATCGCTCGCGGGTGGGCGGCCACATCCGATGGCCAGCATGCCCAGCAGGAGACAGCGTTTCATCACGCACACTCTACGCAGCGGCCGGGCGCAAAACAACGTCTCGGTGGCGTGGCTGCCCCACCCGACTTGGGGTTGGGCAAGTTCGGTAGGCGCGCTCCGCCGACGGCTTCGCGACGCGCCTTCCCATCGCCTGGCAGCTCGTGGTCGAGTCGCGGGACGATCCACCCCCCGGGTCCTGATAGGCGTGCGGATGCGCCGCGAGCGGCCCGCACCCTACGGCAAACAGACGTTCAACAACACGCTGACGGACGTGTGATCGTCGAAGTCGAGGTCCCAACTGTTGGTCAGGGCCAAGTCGACCTTGCCATCGCCGTTCAGGTCGGCCGCGGCGACCGCAACAGGCTCGGCGCCGAGGGTGTAGAAGACGGGCGGGTTGAGCAGGCCGCCGCTCGTGTGGAACAGCACGCCCACCTGGTGTTTGTTGGAAAACGCGAGATCGACGGCCCCATCGCCGTCGAGGTCGGCGGACGTCATGCCTTGGAAGCTGACCGTGGGGGTAGGGTAGTCGACCTCTGCCCCGAAGCCGCCCACGCCGTCGTTCAGCAAAACCGCGATGCCTGGCGCGTTCTGGAAGGCAAGATCCACGTCACCATCGCCGTCGATGTCCGCCGCGACGAGGGAAGATTTGGCGCCCAGCGGGTAGTCTACCTGGAGGCCAAAGTTGCCCGTACCGTCGTTGAAGAGCACGACCAGGGTGCCTGGGAGACCATGGATCGCGGCGAGATCTGGGAGGCCGTCGCCGTTCAGGTCGGCCGCCACCATGTCGCGCGCCGTCGCGCCGCTGTCGTAGTCGACCTTTGCACCGAAGGTGCCGTCTCCGTTGTTGAAGTACACGCTGATGTCCACGATGCTGTTGCCGTGTGTGACCGCGAGGTCCAGGGCACCGTCGCCATTCCAGTCCGCCGCGACGACATCGTTGGGCCCTGTCTCCGTGACGTAGTCGACTTGCGGCGCGAACGCGCCGAGGCCGTCGTTGATCAGCACGCTCAACGTGCTGCTCGCGTTGTTGGCCGTCACCAGGTCGACAACGCCATCCCCGTCGAAGTCCGCCGCGGCCAAGGCTACCGCCTCCGCGTCGTCGACGGAGCCCACCGAAAAATCGCCGTTGTTTACGAACGTGCCGCTACCCGTGTTGAGGAACGCTCGGACACCCGGGTAATACGCACTGTTCATCACGGCGAGGTCGAGGACGCCATCGCCATTCAGATCGGCAATCGCCGTTTCGCGCGGCTTCATAGCGGCTTGGTAGTCGGTCCAGGTTTGAAAGCCGCCCGCGCCGACGTTGAGCAACACAGCGCCGTTGGCTGCGGTAAGGTCGGGCAAGGCGTCGCCGTTCAGGTGCAAGAAGAATACACCGCTCGGATCCCTGCCGGAAAGGTAAGGTGTAGGAGGCCCGAACGCGCCAGCCCCGTCGTTGAGCGCCACGTTGACCGTGCCCACGTAGCTCGGAGCGGCAAGATCGAGGTCGCCGTCGCCGTCCACGTCGCCGAGCTCCGCGCCCGCCGAGCCTCCTACCAGCGCGTAGTCGACGCGAGGCCCCAGGCCGCCGCTTCCGTTGTTGAGAAAGACATTGATATTTTGGTCGTAGCCGGAGGTGAGCACCACGTCGGGGAGGCCGTCCGCGTTGAGGTCGCGAGCGCGGATTTGCCAGGGAAACTGGCTCGCTTGGTAGTCGACGCGAGGTGCCAAGGTGCCATTACCATGGCCATGTAGCAAGCTCGCGGTGTTGGCGGGAGGGGTGAATTCGTCGCCATAAAAATAGGTGGTGATCGCGACGTCTGTGGCGCCATCCCCGTCGAAGTCGCCGAGGTCGAGGGAGGTAGGTGGCGCGCCCGTGGCCGCAAAACCGCCCGGTGTCGCGAATGTCGCGCCGCCGCCATTGACTCGGACACTGACCGATCCTGACCCGCACAGCACGACAAGATCGAGCGCACCGTCGCCGTTCATGTCGCCTGCCGCCAGTGGGCCGATGGACCAGCAGCTATCGCTCGAGTACAAGGCGTATCCATAGCCGGTCGCGAACGTGCCGTCGCCGTTGTTGAGCAGGATGAGCAGCAGGTCTTGCTCACCGGCGAAGGCGAAGTCGACGGCGCCATCTCCATTCAGGTCGCCCGCGGCACCTCCGTGAATGTCCGTCACCGGTTGGAAGGGGCCTAGGCCAATAGGGTACACGAGAGGTGCGGCGTAGTTGCCGCCACCGTTGTTGATTGCGATGTTGAGGCCTGCGAAGTCCCCGCGAGCTAGATCGAGGTCGCCATCACCGTCGACATCGACCGCGAATTGGGGCCAAAGGGGCAACATGGGTGGATTGGGGAAGCCAACGGTGCCGGGGCAAGCGGGGCCTTGACAGTTCCCCCCGACGCAGACGGCCCCGCCGCTGCACACAACCGGGCTGCCTCCAACGCAAAGACCGCCAAGGCAGGCATCGAGCTGGGTGCAAGCATCACCGTCGTCGCAGCCGACGCCGTCCACGATGGGAATATGGACGGGCGATCCATTCAAGCACACGTCTTCGGTGCAGTCGTTGCCATCGTCCACGGGAGAGCACGAAGCACCGCCTGCGCCGCCGGAGCCACCCATACCGCCGGTACCTGCCATACCGCCGGTACCTGCCATACCGCCGGTACCTGCCATACCGCCGGTACCTGCCATGCCACCGACACCTGCCATTCCACCTGTCCCTGCCATACCTCCCATACCTCCCATACCCGCGCCGCCTCCGCTTGCGGAAGACGATGTGGAGGTTGTCACGGAAGAGGAGCTGGAAGCGCCGCCTGCGCCGCTTGTGGATACGGAGGAAGATACGGAAGACGACGATGCACCGCCGACTCCGCTTGTGGATACGGAGGAAGATACGGAAGACGACGATGCACCGCCCGCGCCCGATGTGGAGGCGGAGGAAGATACCGAAGACGACGATGCTCCGCCTGCGCCGGATGTGGAGACGGAGGACGACGCGCTGACGTCGCCCGAGGTGCTGGACGCGCTGGTGTTGCTGGAGGCCGACGTCGCGTCGCCAGCGCCCGAGCTGAGCCCGGCCGGGTCATCCCCCTCGACCACGAAGACTTCGGGCTCGCAACCCGATAGAACGAAGCCGAGAAGCAGCGCTGCGCCTATCGTTTGCGGGATAAAATCCACGACGCCTTGGTTGCGAACCATGCCCGGTCCATTCATGGCACGCAAGACGATTGGCGGTCCAACGATTTTTCGTTCGGCTTCGTCGTGTGGGGGCCGCTACGAAGTGGCGCTCGCCACTCGACCCTACCCGCTCCGGACGTATCGTCCGACCGCGCGATGGCATAAGTCCAGATAGGCACGGACCACGCGCAGGGGGTGCTGCTGATCCAGACGGCGGTCTTGGGCCGCGCTCTGCCCGCTCTGCGTCGTTGTAGCACGCAGCGCCCGAGCGTAACTGACGCTTACACCTGCATGACGTCTGGAGCTGCATACACGTCGTCCGAGACATTTCTGCCCTTGGTCAGGTCGGCGGGCTCGAAAATGCGCGAAGGTCCGGCCGAGAGCGTCTTCGCTGCACGAAAGGCATCTCGTCTTCGCGCTCATGGTGGCGCCATGGGAAGGTGCACGGCGGCGTGGACAACGCGAGCTTGCCGTCTCCTGTCCGAACATCGCGCCGGGGAGCCCGCGCGCATCACCGCTTGACGGCATAGCTCGCGCTCGCGGATACTGACGCCGGTGCAGCGACCGGACGAATTGCAGCCTTTCGAAGCTCCGACGCTGTCGGTCGAAGAACGCGATCCGCAGGGCACCGAGCGGACCCTGGAGGCCCCGCGGGCGACGAGCTCACCCCTGCAACCTTCGGCTCTTCTCACGGTCGATCCGGCGCATTATCGGCTCGGCGGGGAGATTGCGCGCGGCGGCATGGGGCGGGTAAGGCGCGCCGTGGACCTGCGGGTGGGGCGCGTGGTTGCCGTCAAAGAGCTGCTCGATGAAGCGCCCGCTCTGCAGGCTCGCTTCGAACGCGAAGCGCGCATCACGGGGCAGCTCGAGCACCCGAGCATCGTGCCCGTGTACGAGATCGGCAGGTGGCCGAGTGGGCGGCCGTTTTTCAGCATGAAGCTGGTGGTCGGACGCCCCCTCGACCAGGTTGTCGGCGAGGCCCGCGACGCCGACGCTCGACTGGCATTGATTTCGCGGCTCGTCCCGGCGGTCGAGGCCATTGCGTATGCCCACGAGCGCAATGTCATGCACCGCGATCTCAAGCCGGCCAATGTGTTGCTCGGCGAGTTCGGCGAGACCATGGTGATCGATTGGGGCCTTGCGAGGGGCATCGGAGAACCGGACGAGCCCCTCCCTGCGCCACCTCGCCCGGCGCTGACCGCAGTGGTGGCTGCGCGCGAGGGTGCTGGTCTTACCGCGGTCGGAGCGGTGATGGGCACCCCGGGTTACATGCCGCCGGAGCAGGTGCGCGGCGAGCCCCTGGATGCGCGCGCCGACGTCTACGCGCTGGGGGCGCTGCTGTACTTCGCGTTGAGCGGACATGCTCCCCACGAAGGGGCCACGGTCAAGGATCTCCTGACCCAAGTCCTGACTCGAGCACCGGTGCCCCTTGCGCAACGTGCGCCCGAGGCTCCGGCCGATCTGGTGGGCATCGTGGAAAAAGCGATGGCACGCGAGCGCTCCGATCGCTACCCAGACGCTCGCGGGCTCGCGCGCGACTTGGCGGCGTTCAGCACCGGTCGTCTGGTGGCTGCTTACCGCTACAGCTCGTGGGATTTGGTCAAACGTTTTGTTCGGCGCAATCGCGCGCTCAGCAGCGCTATCGCCGCCCTGATCGTGGTGATTTTGGGCGGTGCGCTCGCGGTGCTCAACGCCTACCGCGCCTCCGAGCTGGCTCGTGCTAGCGCCGTGGCAAGCGAGCAACGTGCGCTCCTGGAAGAGCGTGCCATCCACCAACAGCTCGCGGAGGTGTACGCGCGTGACGCGGTCAGCCACCTGGAGCAAGGTGACCATCTTGGCGCTGAGGTGTTGGCGGCGGCGTCGTTGGTGGAGCTACCGGCCAACCCGCGCGGCCCACATCACCCGCGCGACGGCGACGACGGCCTTAGCGCGGAGCAGCGCGCGCAGGCTCTTGCGGCGCCTGCAGCCACCTGGGCGGCGGCGCGCGCGCTGCGCTTTGCGACCCGCGGTCGCACCCTGAAAGCTCACCAAGATTGGGTGTACGATGTCTTGGCAAGCCCCGATGGAAAGTGGCTTGTCACGTCGGGCGCCGACCGCCAAGTGTACATTTGGGACCGTGCCTCAGGCGTCCGCCGTAGCTCTTTGGAAGGTCACCAGCACACCGTGTTTCAGGCCGCGCTGAGCGCCGATGGCCACCAGCTTGCCACCAGTTGTTACGATGGTCGCGTCCGCTTGTGGTCGTTCCCCGAGGGTAAGCTCCTTCGTGAGATTCGTCATCCATCGGACCGCGTCTACGGCATCTGCTACTCCTCCGAAGGTAAGGTGCTCGCGGTTGGTTTGGGCGGCGTGTTGGCCGCGTTCGACGCCGATTCCGGTGCCCAGCTTGCCAGCGCCGAGGTCACCAAACAGGTGCCCTTTCGCCTCGATTGCGCGCGAGAGCAACCGCTCGCCGTGCTTGCCACGGGGTGGCCCGGAGGCCGTGTTGATCGACACCCATACCTTGCGTGTAAGCCAGCGCCTGCCGCACCCCGACACGCAAGCCTCCGCGTGCGCGCTCTCGAGCGATGGTCGCCAGGTGGTAACCGCCGACAAACAAGGAGCTCTTCGGCGCTTCGATCTTGCCACGGGAAAGCTTACCAAGGAGACCCGCGTCGGAGGTAGCTTCAACGCCCTGGCGGCTTCGCCCGATGGGCGCTTCTTGGCCGCGGGCGCCGAAGACGTCATGGTCGTCGAAGCAGAAAGCCTGCGCCCCGTCGCCCGCCTCCTTGGTCATCGCTCGTCGGTCCGCTCTCTCACCTTCACGCCGGAGAGCGACCGCATCTACAGCGGCAGTCGCGACACCGACGTGGTCGAATGGCAGATTCCTGGGCGGCGCAGCACCATGACCTTGCTATCGGGGGGCACCGCCCGAATCGACAGCATCCGGATCTCCCCCGACGGTCGCTATCTGGTCAGCGGGGACGACGCCGCGGCAGTACGCCTATGGGAGCTCGAGAGCGGTCGTCTGCTCGCCACCTACCTCGACCATACGGCGCCTGTCCGCGGCCTGCAGTTCATCGACGACAAGCACTTTGCCAGCTCGGGGATGGACCGCGCCCTGTACATCCACGACATCGACAGTCCGGACGTCGTGCAGCACGTCAGCCTGCCGCACTTTGGCGATGAGATCGCCTACGCCGCGGAGAGCCACAGGATGGCCGTCGGCGGCGGGGACGGCGGCATCGTGTTCATCGACGCCGACCTCCATACCAGCCACGTCGTCCCCAACGTGCACAGCGATCGCACCTGGTGGGTAGGTTTCAATCGTGACGGGTCCAAGCTGGCGAGCGCCAGTTTCAGCGGCGAAATTGCCGTTGTCGATGTGGCTACGCGCAGCGTGGTGCGGCGCTGGACGGGGCACAGTGATCGCATCATCGCGGGCGCGTGGCGTCCCGGTGGCGAGCAGTTGGTCACCGCCGATCTGGCGGGTTGGGTCCGAGGTTTTGATCCGGCGAGCGGCGAGCGCCTTTGGCAATGGCAGGTGCTCGGGGGAGAGCGCGTCAGTGGTTTGGCATGGTCACCCGATGGACGTTGGTTGTTGCTCACCACGCAAGCGGGCATGCGCTTGTACCAAGCGGAAGGGAGCCTCGCCCTTCGACTCGACCTCGGCGCCGGGACCACCGCCCCCACCTGGACAGCGGATAATCGCATGATCTTCGCAACGGAAGGTCAGATCTACGTCCTACCGGTAGACACGGAGTCGTGGAAGGGTGATCCGCGCGCGCTCCTCAGCCAGGCCGAAGAGGCCGCCGGCATGACCCTGGCGGCGCTGCTGCACATCGGTAACCGCCCACATTAGCGTCCATGCGCGGCGCGGAAGAACGGATGCGTGAGGCAAGGTTTCCCTTGCCGCGCCGGATCCATCGGGCTAAACGATGGCGATGCGCGTACGAGCTCTGGTCCTGCCCCTCTCACTACTTTTGCTCGCTTGTGGCTCCGACGATACCGAGCAGACGGCGTCAACGGGGTCAGCCTCCAGCAGCTCCTCTGGAAGCGGTGGCGGCGGTGAAGGCGGAGCCGGTGGTGGCGGCGGTGAAGCTCCCACACAGCTATCGATCCTGGATGGTTTCTTGCGCGGTGATTTCGACAATCAAGCGCAAAACGATGCGGGCTTCGACAAGCTCGTGGAGCGGCACGTCTGCGCGCTGCCGGGGCGGGATGGCGACCCGTCGGTCCTCTGGCTGTATGTCGAGCATGTGGAGGTCCTCGCGGATGGCTCGCGGGACGCCTATTTCACCCGCGTAAACGAGATCACCGTGGTGGGTGCCAACCCCGTGTCGCGGGCCTACAAGTTTGCCGACGGTCACCCTCTCTACACCGACGCGTTCACCTTCAACGGACCGCGCGACGGTTGCACACAACCCGGCGTTTTGGCTGCCATCACCGATGCTGACCTCGTCTACCGCGAGGGTTGCGACGTCACCTTTGTACAGAACGGCGAGCAGTTCGACGCGGCTACCGCGGAGGGCACGTGCACCTTCCCAGGTGGCTACATCCAAACCACGGCGGTTGTCTTCGCCGACGGCCTGGACGTGCAAGACGCAGCGGTCTCGGGGGGTCAGACCCTCGGAGACAAGTTCGAATTTCGCCGCGTCACCGACTTCATGCCGCCGTGACCGATCGGGTCGCAGGTGACCTCGCCGCGTCACACAGAGCGCTTCGTGTGCTCGGCCAGGGACTTCAAGAGGCCACGTGTCTGCGTAGAAGGCTCGAACCGTACGCCTCCTTCTCCCACCGTCTGCCGGTGTCGCGCTCCAACAGGGTTAGGTCGAGCCCGCCCCACGCACCATTACAGGTCCATTACAGAGCTGGGAGGTAGCCTCGCTTCAGGTCGTGCCTTCGTTCGGGGCTCGCCCGACGGCGTTGTGGAGAGCGTCCATTTTCGCACTTCTTGGACGCGTCCGGCCCCGAACGGTGTTACGAGCGTACGTGTCTCCTTTCCAGAGTTCGGAGCACGAGCGGTGAGGTCCTGTCGCGTCACGTTGGCAAGCTTGGTATGGATCGTGGGCTGCGCCGCGCCGCGCGCGCCCGCCCCGCCTCGCTCCACACCCGCTCCGCCCGTGGCTCCTGAGCGTTCTGCTGTCCTGACGGAAACGATGGTCGATCCGCCACCGGCCCCCTCACCCGAGGAGCCACCTCCGGAAGGCATGCTCAAGGTTCCAGGTGGGGTCTACTGGATGGGCGCCGATAGCGGTGGTGAGCCCGACGAGCATCCCCGTCACGAAACGCGGGTAGCTACCTTCTGGCTCGACCGCACGGAGGTGACCAACGGGGCCTACGAGCGCTGCGTTTTGGCCGGCCGCTGCCGCCCTCGCGACACCTCGAACGCTGAGCGCAACGGCTTCGAAGACAAGCGTTTTCGCGGGCCCGAGCGGCCCGTGACGGGGGTCTCCTGGGACGACGCCGTGGCCTATTGCGCGTTCGTCGGCAAGCGCCTTCCCACGGAGACCGAATGGGAGCGCGCGGCGCGCGGCGACGACGAACGAATCTACCCATGGGGCAACGAGCTGCCCGACGAAGAGCGCGCGGTTTTTGGCACGGATGTCACCGCCGACGTGGGCAGCCACCCCGCCGGAGCGGGGCCCTACGGGCACCTGGACCTTGCCGGAAACGTCTGGGAGTGGAGCGCCGACAACTACGACCCACTGGCCTATTCCAGGCCTACGGCCGAGGATGGGAAGGTCGTCGATTGCGCCACCATCCAGGCCACGCAAGACCGCTTGCGCCACGAGCACAGGGAAGGTTTCACCGGCAGTAACCCCATTCCCAGCGAATGCGAGCGCGTCCTGCGCGGCGGCGCGTTCAACTACACGAAGGTAGGTCTGCGCGCCAGCAACCGCGTCCATCACCCGGCAAGGTATCGGCTGATCATGGCGGGCTTCCGCTGCGCGCTCGACGTCAAGGAGCGGTAGCCCTGCGCGGCTCTATTTCCGCTTGAGCTCGCCTCGTTCGTATTTTTCCAGGTTGGTGACCGGATCGGGACAGACCACGGGCGTCGTGCGCGTGGCGGACTCGGCCTCTCTAAGGCACGTTCTTCCCGTCAGTCGAATTTGCTCGCCGTCGTTGAGATCGGGCGGACAGGGGATCGTCTCCTTGTCCGAGGACGCCTCTCCCTCCACCCAAAAGACCTCGCACTGCCCTGCCGTCCGCGTCAGCAAGTAGCGGCGCGCAGGGCGGCGGGGCGCGGCGCTGCCGCTCGGAATCGGCGTGCTGGTGTGCGGTGCTGCTTCGGAGGAGTCGGGCTCGCACGCGCAGATCGCGAGCGCGAGGAGCAGCCAAAGGCCCTTTGGGCTCACTCGGCAGGAACGCAGTCGACCTGCAGATTCCAGGCGCTCAAGGTGGGCGCCTGCAGGCCGTCCGAAGAGGGCTTCAGCTTCGAGGTGATGCGCACGACCGGGTTGTTTCGGGTGAGGCCCAAGGTGGAGAGGCTGGTGTCGACCACGGTGGATCCGCCCTGCGTGTCGAAGAGCGAACCGCCGACGTTCAGCGCTGCCGCTGCCGTAGCCGCCACGCCGCCCGAGCACGGGGTCGGGGAACAGTTTCCGGTGAGCGCGCCCGAGGGCCAGGGAGGATTGGAGAGCTCGAGCGGGTAAGACGTGGCGCTCGCGAGGCTCGCGATGTCGGCGGCGGTCTGCACCCAGAACTCGATTTTGGAGTCGGCAGGGGTCGACGCCGTCCACGACCACAGGCCCCACACGGGAACCGTCCCGGCGGCGCACACGTTGGTCACGTCGTAGTCACGCACGAAGACGCCTTCCTGGTATACCTGCGGCGGGGGCGGGACGATGGTCGACGTCTGCAGCGACGCGGGGCTGAGCGACCAGGCCCAGTTGTCGATGAGGGCCATGCTGTCGCGGGTGTGGAACTTGGTGTCCCAGACCGTAAACTGCATCGTGATGATCTCACCGGGCGTTACAGGCACCGTCGTCTGCAGCCAGTCGGTCCCGCCGCCGCAAACACCGCTGTAGCAGGTGCCCGCCGCGTGTTGAAACAGGGGCGGCGGGTGGGTGGTGGTTTGGTAGGTCTCGTCGAAGCCAGTGCCCACCAGCTTGGGGTGGGCAAACGCGAAGGGGCTGCCTGGAATCACGAAGAACGTGTTGTTCACGCTGATCAGGTTGCCGTTGTTGTCGAACGACACGTTGTTGCTGGTCACGCCGTCGTAGGGGTGTCCGCTGTAATCCAGCAACGCGACAAACGCGTCGTTGTGGTCGGAGCACAGCTCGGTGAAGTACTCGGCCGACAGGAAGAAGAAGTCGAAGCTGAACGAGTGGGCGTTCGTCGGCACGCGGACCTTCATCCAAAGAGCGGTGGAATCGTGGGCCCTCGGATAAGGAGCATCGTTCGGCAGGGGACAGGCAATGCCGTTGGCGTTTTGCCCCGCTTGCGGAAACCCGGGTGGGTAGTTGGCGCTGTCGCCAGCGATGCTGAGGCCCCCCGGAGGTTGGGTCGGGAAGACGTACCCTGGGTCGCCGGGACGACGCGCGTCGCCTGAAGAGATGGACAACATGGCGGCGCCCTTTTGCGGCACATTGGCGCCCAAGTTGGGCAGCACTGCGGCGCCGTTGGTGTGCGCTGGAATGGGGCTGCCGTTGGGCCAAGCGTCGGCGCGCGTAATCTGGGGTGGGGTCGAGGTCAGGACACCCCAGCTCACGCCGCCCACCGTCGTCGTGCGACAGAGGTCGATGGCGTGCACATAGTCGAGCACGTTGGCGACTGGGTTGGGGCTGATCGCGAGGCCCGTGTCGCAGTTCGCGGGCTCGTCGTCCACGACGCCGTTGCAGTCCTCGTCCACCGCGTTGAGCTCGTAGTCGTAGGCCCCTGGGTTGATGTTGGGGTCGCAGTCGGCGCAGTCGTTTTGCGCGTAGGAGAAGCCGTCGCCGTCGTGGTCGATGGCGTCTTGATAACACACGGTGCAGATGCCGTTCACCTGACCGCAAGTCACCCCGCACGCGGTGGGAATCAGGTTGGTGCAGTTGTAGGTCCAGCCTGGTCCGAAGGGATCGCAACAGCTCGGCAACATGGCGCATACCGACGCGGCGCAGCCCGGGATGGCGGGTGGTGTGATGTTCTTTGTCACGGTGACGTCGAGGTCGTCGATGTTCCAGCCCGAGACCGACTTGCCACAGCCAAAGAAGCAACTGATCTTGATACCGAAGCGGATCTGCAAGTTCGAGGTGAGGTAGGCCGAAGGAATGGAGAAGCTTTGGTAGGTCCACACCTTGTCCTTGATATAGGCTGGCGAGCCCAGGCCGCCGCCATTGGCGAACAACGTGGTGCAGTTCGCCGACGTGTTGCACGCTTCGACGTTCACGCTCATGAACGGCAGGGTGTCCGCGTTCAGAAAGCGGTAGAAGCTGAGCGTACCGGGGGTGTTTGCAATGCCGCCGCTCGCGTTGATCACCGGGCTGACGAGGTAGTAGTAGGCGTGCGAGCTGCTGTTCGAGGCCAACCCTCCGACCTTGGTACCTGCGACACCGTTGTCGGCGGTGGCCGTGTTGTCGGTGGACGGATCTTCGAAGAAACCGACTGCGCTTCCCGAGGACGCGGTGGCAGATACGCCGATCTGCCATTCGGCCTGTGCGGCCGCGAGGTTGAAGATGTTTTGGGCGTCGGTGGTCCAGCCCGCGCTGTTGTCGGAGAAGTCCTCGCTGAACACGTTGACGACGGTGGGTAAGGGGGCGGGCGGTGGCGGGTCGTCGCAGCCGCTGGCAAGGTAGCCCCCGGTCTCGCAGATGTGGTGAGCGCAACTGCCGCTCGTTCCGCCCGAGCACTGGGCCGGTGGGACGCTCAGGTTGCCGATGAGCGTGAGCCCTCCGTCGGCCTCGACGATGCCGTTGGCCGCGTTGGTGAGGCCGGAAGGATCGTCGATGAACGTGGTGCAGTAAGGATCGCAGGGGTTGGTGGTGCACGCCGATGCGGGGCCTAGCGTCTGGGGCTTGGGGCTGGTCTTGTTCGAAGTCGTCAGCGTGACGGTGTTGTTGATGATGCAGTCGCTCCAGGCGCCGCCGTCGCACACCGTTTCGCCCATTCCGCACACGGTCTGCCCGGCCACTTGGCTCTCGACCTGACCGCACGCGATGCGCCTTCCCTGCTCATCGCAGGGGCAACCCGGAGACTCGTGGTCGCACAGGCACTCGAAGGTGGACGACGGGTTGCCGTCGTCGCAGTCGGTCCCTTTGGCGCAGCCCACGCCGTAGCCGTCCCCGTCGTTGTCGATGCAGGTGCCCGGGGGGTGGGTGCCGGGCCCGAGGGTGATGGCGTCGTCACCGGCGCAGCCCTGCGCTGCCCCGAAAAGCCCCCCCAAAACGGCGATTGCAGCAACGATGGGCCACAAACGTAAAAAGCCACGCAGCGCAGGCGCCCGGTTTGGATGTCCAGGGGCGCGGTGGTCACGGGGGCTCGTCATCGTATTTCCTCGTGTTTCCTCGAATTTCGCGCGGAAAGCTCGGATCTTGCGTTCCGTGAGCAAGGCTTG
>CAYLJT010000126.1:0-13557 GCA_964383995.1 uncultured Polyangiaceae bacterium | reverse complement strand
CGGCTACGCGGCGGTAGACATCTTCACCTGCGGCGATCTCGACCCCATGCAGGGCATCCCACACCTTACCAAGGCCCTCCACGCGGGTAAGGTTCGCTGTCAGGAGCTGCGACGTGGCCTAGAGCTAGCGGCGGCCGCCGAGGCCCGCCCCGAGGACATGAAGGTCACCCTGCGTGACGTCGGGGAGATCGACGAAAGCGATAACGGCCAGACGCCGTAGCCGACTCGAAGCCGGCGGAAGAAGGGCAAAAGGTAAGACTTTTGCCGCGCCCCGTGGCAGCATGCCGCGATGTCTGTCGTAAAGATCAATGCCATCGAGGTCCCCGAAGGCGGCGGTGAAGAGCTGGAAAAGCGCTTCGCCGCGCGTGCCGGCAGGGTCGATCAACAACCCGGCTTCGAAGAGTTCATGCTTTTGCGCCCGGTCGCCGGGGACAAGCGCTACTTCGTCTTGACCAGGTGGGCGTCGGAGGAAGCCTTCCAAGCGTGGCGCAACGGCCCCGCCTTCGCCCACCAGCACCGTCAAACCCACGAGAGCGAAGGCAGGGGCGAAGCAAAGCCCAACCACCCCGCGGCCACAGCCGCGTCGCTCCTGGAGTTCGAGGTAGTCTCCTTGACGTCGGGAGCCGCGTCGCGCTAACCATCCCCGTTTCTGGAAAGACCGAGACATGCATTCTTCCCATCTTCCCAAAATCTTCCCCTGGCTCTTCATCACCCTGGCAGCCGTCCTCGGCTGCGGAGGCGAGGCCGCCGTCGAGCAAGGCGGCGAGAGCCAACCCGTGGCGTGCGGAGCCACCACGTGCACGGGCGGCCAACTGTGCCTGTGGCCCGCGAGCCACTGCGATTACAGCACCCAGCCACCGGAAGTTGTCCGAGACGATCAGCACTGCGTCGCCACCCCCGCGCCGTGCGCGGGCGAGAGCGGAGACGCTTTGACGGAGTGTCTGCGAGAGCAGCTTTGCTCGGACTCGGTTACCCCGGAGCAAAGCACGTATGAGGGCGGGCTTTTGAGCTGCGGGCCGGCTTGGTACGATTGTTTTTGAACGAGCCGCCCGTGGGCCGTACGAGTCGGCCTGCGGCGCGAGGGTAGATCGACCTCCCTCCAACTACCCCAATCCTTCCATGACCCCTGTCGGAGCGCCCAAATCCGACGGCATAGCCTCGACAATCTACACGCCGGCTCGATTTCGACTTAGCATTCATGCATGAGCACGCTCTCCTACCGAGCCAAGGAGAGAGCTGGCCGTGCTCGGCCAGGTCGCCGCTCCCTGCGCGGCGCGGTGCTCGCTTTCCTGACCGTTTCCTGGTGTCCTTCCGCGGCCCCTGCAGCCACGCCGGTTTGGCTCGATTACCAGGCCGAAGCGCCGGGTTGCCCCTCCACGGAAGAGCTGATGAGCCTGGGCGGCTCGGACCCTTTGATCCAGTCCGCCGACGGGCCGCCGGTGCGCGTGGTCCTCTATCAGCAAGGCCGTGAGTTCGGTGCGTGGGTTCAAGTCGCGGGCGACGACAAGTCGCCCGAGAAGCTGGAGCCATCCTGTACAGACATCGCGCGTGCCGCCGTCTCGCGCATCCTCACCGCGACGGTGCGACTGGCTTCGCCCGCCAGCGCGCGACCCGCCGCGCGACGGGCCCCGGATGACAGCGCGCTGTCCCCGGCCTTCCGCGAGGACCACGCGCTTTTCGCGCAGCCCGCGGCGCTAGGTTTGCGCGACACCACCATTCTCCGCGCGGGACCGATGTTGGCCGGATCGGTCGGGCTCCTCAGCGCCGACACCGCGCCCATCGACCCCGTCGTGAGCCTCTACGGAAGCCTCCAATCCCCTTCGTTGCACGTCGGGCTGCTCGCCGAAGGCAGCATGTTTCTACCCGTCGACATCGATGGCGGACACGCTCGCTTCGCATACGTGAGGCTCGGCAGTGGGCCCTGCTACGCGTCGGGCACCGTATATGCTTGTATCGTTGGTCAGGCAACCCGCTACGAGCTGAAGAACGAGTCCGGTGAAGTGCTTCGCTCGAGGTACCTGGCATCAGGCACCTTCCGATTGGCCGTTGATCTACCCATCGGGCTCTCGCCGGGCCTCCATCTTGAGGCGTTTGCCGATGCGTTTCTCACCTGGAAGGTGGAGCTCTGCGAGCTCAAGGATGACGCGAGAGAGACCTGCGTCGACGGCACCCGCTACGGGTACGTTCGCCCGCTGTCGGCGGCCTTAGGCCTGTCGTTCACGACCGACGTCGCAGATTTTTCTTTTTGAGCGCATGACGAAAATCGACGCCCCGCAACATGGGCAATTACCTGGAGCGCGCGCGGAGGTCCCGAACGGCCTTCCTTGCTCCAATCCTCGTTGTGGAGTCACTCGCATGGGAACACGAGCCTACAGGATGACCGCCGCCCTCGCGCTCGTGTCGGCGACGATCGCGTGCGCGAGCTGCTCCACGGCGCTCGGAGGTGACCCCGCACCGCCCGCTTCCGGCGGGGGAGGAAGCGGCGGGCACGACACGACCGGCGGCAACCATGCCGGCACCTCCGGCGGAGGCTCGACGGGGACGGCGGCGGGCGGAAACGGTGGCGGAGACGCTGGGGGAGGCGGCGCTGCGGCGTGCGCCCCGCCCGTAACATCGGTTTGGTCGCTGTCTTTTGGCGGCTCCTTTTGGGATATCATTGCTGACCTTGAGGTGGGGCCGAACGACACGATCGTGGCCGGTGGCTTGGATGCCAGTCCTCACGACTTCATGTTCTCTGGCGACCCCAGTGGTCCCTATGGAGACCCGACCAATACGGACGTGGACGGGGAGGACGCCTTTGTCGTGGCGTACTCGGAGGGCGGGCAGTTTGTGTTTGGACATCTTCTGGGCGGCGACGCGCTCAACTGCGCTACGACCGGGCCCCAACAGCTCCGCGGCGTCGCCGTCGACTCGCTAGGAAACACTTTCCTGACGGGCCGCTTCAAGTGCGACATCTTTTTCGGTGCGGTGGATCCTGCGTGTACGGATTGCCTCTACGCGCCGCCATCGCAAGGCCATGACCTCTTCGTGGCCAAGCTCGACCCCGAAGGGGACCACCTGTGGAGCTACGCCTTCGGCGACACGAGCGCGCAGACCGGCCTTGGTCTCGAACCGACCCCCGACGGCGGCGTGATTCTCTATGGACACCACCAGGGGGTGCTCGACTTCGTTGGAAATGGTGGGAGCGGCCCCGGGGTCCTGACCGTGCCGGCCGGGCAGATCTTCCAGGGCTACATCGCGAAGCTCGACGCCGACGGTCAACATCAATGGAGCCTCGGTATCCCAGGCATTTGCCCCGATTCGCGACCCCGTTGCGGCAAGGTTGCCGTTCGAGCGGACGGCGCATCGTACTGGGCAACCTACGTCGACGCCGCTCACGACAACCTCGTGCAGCTTGCAGGCCTCCCACCTACCCACTGCGGATGCGACAACAACCCGATCGTCGTGATGTTCGACCCGAACGGGGCCCCCCAGTGGAGCCGCTGCGTGGGCGTCTGCCCCATTGGTCAAAGCACGATCAACGAGGCTGACGTCACGCTCGGCGACGACGGCAGGCTGACCGTGGTCGGCAACTTTCAGGGGACCGTAACCTTCGGCGGACCCAACGGCAGCGACGTGGCAACCGACCTCGACGGGTATGTCCTCGACCTGGACGCGAGCGACGGCGCGACCCTCGGCTCGCTTACCCTTGGACACCTGGGTGACCAGGCCCCCGCGGCGGTCGCAAGCGGCCCCGATGGCTCGCTAAGCATCGCTGGGGCCTTCACGGGCACCTTGTCGTTGGAGCCCTGCCTATTCAACCAGGTCGACGCCGACAGCACGGATATCTTCCTGCTGCGCTTGGCGCAAGATCGTACCGTGCTCGGCGCCGCGAGCTTCGGCAACGGTGAGGTCTTGACCGTGGACAGCCTGGTGAGAGCCCCTTCGGGCGCCCTGATCCTCGGGGGCTCGTTTCGCGGGAACCTGGATTTCGGCTCGGGCGCGCTCGCCTCGATCGCCGGCGCGGAAGACGCCTTCATCGCGAAATTCCTGGTGTCGCCATGACACGGCGGCTCGCGGCGAGCGCGATCGTCACGGCGATCGCGACCTCCGGGTGCCTGTCGGTCCTGGAGAGCGGCCGCAACGACGAAGAAGCAGCGTGCGCCACGCAAGATCGCGAGTGCGAGAGCCCTCCCTCACCCGATGGCGGCAGCGACCCCGATCTCCCGCTTCCTGTCGGGCGCCCAAGGTTTCCGAAGCCTTCCGGCGACAACATTTCTTACCTTCCCATGTGTACGGTCGACAGCCGCGCTGGGGACTACCATGGCATTTTCGGCGCGTCGGTGGAGAGCCTCGCGGGCGCTCGCCTGGACGACCATGGGCTCCGGATCCTGTGCGGCTCCACGTCGAGCTTCCTGTTGTCGTTGGGGACGGGCGCGTCGCTCGTGGAAGGCTCGAGCGGCGGTCTTGGCGCGTTTTGTGTGGGTGTCGACGACCTCGGAGCCGTGCCCTGGTACTGGCGCGCGCCAGCGAGCGTTGACCAACGCGCCGAGCTGCAAGCCTTCGCCTGGACGAGGGGAGGTATGTATCTCGCGGGACGGCAAGAAGGCTGCGTGACGCAGCCCGATGGGGACATCTGCGCGAGCGAGCCGGGTGCACTTTTCGTCTGGGGGGTTCGACCTGGCCAGGGCACGGCGCACCGAATCTGGCAAGGGGAAGCGGATCCGTCCGCTGTCGCCCGCACAATCGCCATCGAGGCCAGCATCGACGAACGAGCGTTGTTTACGTTGAGCTCCGAGGGACCACAGAAGACGGCCCACCTGCGAGGCATGATCGTGGATGGCACCGAGTCCCTCGCCATGGAGATCTGGCATCGCTCCCTGCCCAACGTATGCCTTCCCATCAAGAGCAGCGACGAGCTCCAGCGAAGCTGCCGTGGCCTTGCAACGACCCGTGAGCCCTCGAGCACGGGGCCGCGCGACTATGTCTATTGGGCTGGTTGGAGCGCTGAGGACGATCTCTACTTCGATGGCAGGAGCCAACCGCCCCTTCACTGCGGCTGCGGCCGCAGCTCGTTCTTGGCAAAGCTCGACGCCCCCACGGGTCAGACGCTCTGGACCACCTGCCTAGGCCTCTGCGAAGAGAGCGCCGACACCGAGGTGAACGCCTTTGCGCTGGCCGTAGAGCCGCAGGGGAACGGCGTGCGCGTAGTGGGCTCCTTCGCAGGCGCCGTGTCCTTCGGCCCCACCACCGTGACCTCCCTGAACGGCACCTCGGACGCCATGATCGTGCAGGTAGATACCGAGGGTCAAGTGCGCGGCGCCACCGTCGCCCAGGGCATACGCGACGAGCTCTTCACCACGGTCTCCATGGATGGCTCGAGCGGCGGGGCGAGGGCCGTCGCGGCAGGACTGCACGGCTCGCCTCTGGCCGCAGGGCTCTGCGATACACCGAGCCCGGGCGCCACCACCGACAACCCCGAACCGTTCGTTGTGGTTGCCGACGCCGAGAACAACGTCGTCGAGGTGCGGCCCCTGGCCGACGATCACCCCAACAAATTTTGGATCGTATCGGGCGTCACCGCCCGCGGCGGGGACATCTCCGTGGCCCTCAGCGTGTTCGGGGGGGTCGCATGGAGCACCTACGACTCCCAATCGAACACGGACATCTTGCTCGTGCGGTTGCCCTAATGTCGCCGCCTGCCGCCTACGACCGTTGGCTGACCTGGGTGCTCTCCTTCGTCCAGCGCCTGGGCGTCCCCGTGCGCGACTCGCAAGACATAACCCACGAGGTCTTCCTGGTCTTCCTTCGCAAATTCAGCCATGTCAACGACCCCAACGAACAGCGCCCACTGCTCGCCGAAATTGCGCGCAACATCGTCGTCAACTACCATCGAAAAAGGAAGGAGGAGCTGACCGTGGACGACCACCAGCAACCTGAACCGCGCTCCCCGGACTTTGGTGAGGAGGTGTGCTTGCTCGACCTCCTGAAGCGCTTGCCCGAGCGCGAGCGGCTGGTGTTCGTGCTCCACCGACTGCAGGGCATGACCATGAAGGAGGTTGCACAACAAATCCAGTCACGCGAGCCCCAGTCGCTCGCCATCTACAAGTCCGCTGTCCGACACCTGACCGACCTCTTGGAGGTCGACGCCGCCTAGGAGAGCTCGAGACGACCGCAGTCCTCAGGTACACCCGTGAGCACGAACAAAGACATCCCCATGCCACCCAGGTTGGAGGCGTTGATCGAGGCCGAGCGGCAAAGGCCGCTTGTCTCGGACGCCGAGCTGGACGCGCTGCGCCGTCGCATTCATGATGACGCACAGAAGGTCTTGCCACAGAAGCCCGGCGCGGAGAGCGCAAGTGCCCCTGAGGCGCGGGGCCGCACGGCGGCTGCGGCGGGGAAACTACTCCCCGTGTTGAGCCACGCGATCGCGCTCGGCGTCGGAGCGCTGATCGGGACGACGGCGGCCCCACCGCACATGGTTCTTCAGCCCTTCGGAGCGGCCACCCTGCAGCCCAAGCTCGTGGCGCTTCAGGCCCAGGTCGTTGAGGGGCTCGTGGCTGCCAAGACGCCTGCAGAGCAGGCTCAAGCGGGCGAGACCGCTGCCCTTGGTACAAAAGACTTCCCTGCCATCTTGACCCCTCCCTCCGTGAGCGCCGCCGTCCCGCACCGTACCTCCACGGTCGCCGAAGAAGCTCGCCTGATCGATGGTGCGAGGTCTGCGATCAAGCTTGGAAATTGCTCGGAGGCTCTGTCGATCCTCGCGCTGCATGCACAGCGATTTCCAGGCGGCTCGTTGGAGCGGGACCGGATGGAGCTCATCTCCATCGCGAAGGGCTGTGTCCCCGGGAGCCTCCCGCCGAGGTAAGCCTCCGACCCCCGAAACCGCCTGCCTCTGGGGCCTCCGTCGACCCTCGGTTGTCACGGGAAGCGAAAAGCCACTTGACGAATTCGGGTGACTTGCGACATAGAATGGATCGGACGGTCCACCTTGGGCACCAGGGCCGTCCGGCCAGCAACACGGCTGCCTTCGCGGCGCGCTCGGGGGGCTGGACCATGTTGAGGAGGCCAAGTCATGAACACACGTCCAGGGGACCTTGCCAAGGCCGGGGGTTCCTACCGGCTCTTGAGCCAACGACCACACGTATAGACGATGGGGGAAGGTAAGATGAGCGCACAGGGCTTGCTGTGGGAACGGGTCGACAGCCTTGAAAGCGTGGAGCGGCGGGGTACCCTGCCGAGCCATGAGCTGCGAACGAAGTACGCTGCGAACAACCGTCCTGTGGTGTTCCGGCCCGAGGCGTGGGCGACGCATCTGACCCTCGCCGACCTCCTCGCGGCCTACGGCGAGCTTCCCGTCGAGGCGGAGCTCAGCGCCGAATATGGAGGCCCGAAGAGGGTGCGAACGACCTTCGCCGAGGCCATCGCCGGTGTCCGTTCAATCCCCGCGAAATACCGTCTGAACCTCGGTGTGCGGGCGACCTTCCCAGCGCTCGCCGCCGAGCTCGAAGCCCACCGCCACTTCGTCGAGCATCTTGCCAAACGCCGGATCGAGTACCGCCTCTGGATCCACCCGGCGGGCAACTACTCACCCCTGCACCACGACCAGGCGGCGCAGAACCTCAACCTCCAGCTCGAGGGCTCCAAAACCTTCATCCTCTTTGCGCCCTCCGAAGAGCCCCACCTGCACACGAAGGAGCGCGCTCGCCCGGGTCGCTACGTCGGCTCTCCCATCAACCCATTTCAGCCCGATTTGCGGAGGTTTCCGCGCTACGCCCGGGCAACCCCGCTCGTCGCCGTGCTCCGTCCTGGGGACGCCATCTACATCCCCAAGTACTGGTGGCACTCCGTCGTCGCCCAAGAGGCAAGCGTGAACCTTACCGCATGGACAGAGCTTGGCGGAATGGCCAGTTGGCAAGCAACGGAGGGCCTCGCCCTGCTCCGACGGCTCGAACTGCTCCTCGCGCACAGCGTGGCCGAAGCCCGAAAAGAACAGCGCGAGCTGCGTCGTAAGATCCTGGCGCGGGTGAGGGGGTAAGATGATCGTCGACGTCAGCGCAGCCACCACCTCCGCCACTGTCCTGGAAGCACCTCCGTTGTGCCTGCACGACCTCTGCGCGGCGCAGGCCATGGTAAGACCCTCCGCCGTCGCCGTACAATATGGCGACGAGTGTCTGACCTTCGCGCAACTGGAGAGCCGCGCCAACCGCCTCGCTCACGCGCTGCGAAAGCGTGGAGCGACCGCAGGACAGCTCGTGTGCGTTTGTGTCCCGCGCTCGGTGGAGCTCGTGGTGTGCTTGCTAGGCGTCTTGAAGTCGGGAGCGGCCTACGTCCCCCTCGAACCTTCCTACCCACCTGACCGTCTGCGCTACATGGTCACGGACGCCGGGGCTCGCATCATCCTGACGCACACCTCCCTCGCCGCGCGGCTACCTCGCTCGGGCGCCGAGGTGCTGTGCATCGACGCAGCGGCCGACGCCATCGGGTCCGAGCTCGACCAGCCACCCGAGCCAACGGCGACGCCAGCGGACCTCTGCTACGTCATGTACACGTCGGGCTCCACCGGTCGCCCGAAGGGCAGCGCCAACGAACATCGGGGGCTATGCAGCCTGGTCCGCGATCGAGGGCTCGTCGACTTCACGCCGTTGGATGTCGTGGGTCAATCTTCCAACGTGTCGTTCGACCCCTCCGCCCTCGAAATTTGGGGGGCCTTGGCGAACGGCGCAAGGCTCGTCGGTTTAACGCAAAATCCGGCTGTATTCTCGAACGAGCTGGTGGCCGCTGTGCGCGAGCACGGGGTCAGCGTGTTGTTCGTGCCGACAGCCGTCCTGCACCTGCTCGCGCGCGGCATTCCAGACGCCTTTCGAACCCTGCGCCTCTTGTACTTCGGAGGCGAAGCAGCGGACCCCGCGGCCCTGCGCCGCGTGCTTACGGCGGGTCCCCCCAAGCGACTGGTCAATATCTACGGTCCCACCGAGTGCTCGGTGGTATCTTCCTACCACGACGTCACCTCGGTGGCCGCGGGCGCCACGACGATCTCCATTGGCAAACCCGTCGCGCACGGCCGCCTGCACATCGTCGACCGCGCTCTCGCGCCGGTCGAGCAGGGTCAGGTCGGAGAGCTATGCCTGAGCGGTGCGCACCTCGGTCGCGGCTACTTCGGTCGACCCGCGCTGACCGCCGAACGATTTGTCCCGGACCCGTTCGCCACCACGCCAGGCGCGCGCATGTTCCGCGTGCTGGACCAGGCGCGCCTCCGCGCCGATGGGGAGGTCGAGTACCTGGGAAGGACCGACGATCAGGTAAAAATTCGCGGCCACCGTGTGGAGCTCGGGGAGGTGCTCGGCACCCTCCGCAGGCACCCCAACGTACGTGACGCCGCGGTGGTTAGCTACGACGAGGGCGCTCTCGGTCTGAGTCTCTGTGCCTATGTCGTGCCGAGCTCCTCGGATCCCGCGTTCCTCGACTCGCTGCGCCGCTTCCTGCGTAACGAGCTGCCCGCGCCCATGGTCCCTAGCCACGTGTTGACCTTGCCAGCCTTGCCGCTCACCGCCAATGGCAAGGTGGACAAGCGGGCCCTGCCGAAACCTACCGTCCGACCCGTGCGGGCGGGCGCGCCGGCGGTCCCGCCGCGTACCGACCTGGAGGAATACCTGGTCCGATCGTGGGAACGCCTGCTCGGCGTCGAGCCCATCGGTGTCACGGACAACTTCTTCGAAATCGGCGGCCATTCCCTGCTCGCGACGCGCCTCGCCGCGGAGCTGAAGGCGAGCCGTGATCCGGACTTTCACGTTTCGTCGATCTTCCGCGCGCAGACCGTGGAGAAGCTCGCAGCGTTGCTCGCCGCTCGCGAGAAGGCGGTCTGGCCGACCCTTGTGCCTGTCCAGCCGCGGGGCCCGAAGCCCCCCATTTTTGCGGTATGCCGACCCAACGTGAACGCCGTCGGATACCTCGCCCTCTCCCGTCAGCTGGGGCTCGACCAACCATTTTACGGCCTCCAGTCGCAGCACCGTGACCAGGCCATCGAGGGCCCCTATTTGCCCCACGAGTACGAAACGATCGCCCGCTCCTACATCGAGGCGATGTCGTTCATCGCCCCGGAAGGGCCCTATTACCTCGTTGGAATGTGCGAAGGGGCCCACCTCGCGTTCGAAATGACGCGCCTCCTTCACGCGTCGGGCAGGCGTGTTGCCCTGATCGTCATCCTTGACACCTGGCCGTGGGAAAACACCTACCGCCCGTTGCTTCACCGCGTCCACGTCGCCGGGCAGCGCCTGTCGAAGGTCCCCAGGGAAGAACGCATGAAGACCGTTCTCAAGATGATCCCTTCCGCGGTGCGAAAGGTAGCGGCGCTGGGAGCCATGGCCGCCGCGGGCGGCGCAGAGGGTACGTCACGCCCTGCCCGACCGCGGACACCGTTCGAAGAGCGCATGTATCCCGGACCTGACTTCGTGGCCCCCAAGATCGATGCCCCGCTCACCGTGTTTCGTGTCAAGCGGCAGCCCTTTTGGCGTGTCCACGACCCCCACCTAGGGTGGGGCGACAGAACCACGGAGAGCATCACCGTCCACGAGATCCCCGGGACCCACGTGGGCGATTCGCACTTCCTTCGCGAGCCGTACGTGGCGGGCGTCGCGGAGCGTCTTCGCTTCTGCCTGCGGCAAGCGTGGGCGACCGAGGTGTCGCTGCCGAGCAGCAGTGGATCCGAGACAGCGAGGAGCGCAGGATGAGCCAAACAACCGCCACGGCGTACGACCGCCGTCTACCCCTGCACCGCGAGGTCAGCCTGGACGAATGGAACGATTGGCGATTCCAGCAGCGCTCGGCCGTCCGAGACACGCAAGCCCTACAGCGCGCGTTTCCGAAGCTGCCTCCAGAGGTCGCACGGCAAGCCGACGCATGGCGCGATCGGGGCTTCCGTTTCCAGCTCACGCCCTACCAACTGGCCCTGGTGGAGCAGGACGAGTCGGGAAATCCCCGCCCGAACGACCCCATTTGGCGGCAGTTCTTCCCCGCCTTCGACGAGCTTTTGGCGAGCGCTCCCTCGAATTTGCTGCGCCTTCGCAAGGACGAATACTCCCCGGATCAGGAGAACTGGGAAGTGGCGAGGGAGATGCTCACGCCCATCTTGCACCACAAATACGACAACCGCGTCATCCTGTACTCTGCCGACGTGTGCCTCTCCTATTGTGGCTACTGTTTGAGATCGCTTCAGTCGACGGCGGAGGAAGAGCAGCATGGCGGTGCGCGAGCCCATTGGTCCGAGACACTGGCCGCCATCCGCGCGAGGCCTGCGATCGAAGAGGTCATCCTGAGCGGCGGCGACCCTCTTGTTTACGACACGCGCACCATCGCTGGGATGCTGAAGGACATCCGTTCGATCCCCACCGTGCGCGCCATTCGGGTCCACTCTCGCGCGTTCTCACACAATCCATTTCGCATCGACGAGGGTCTGTGCGACGTGTTTCGGGAGTACGGCGTCACGGAGGTGGCCGTCCACCTGGCCCACCCCGCCGAGCTTACCCCCGAGCTCTTGGCGGCGGCCGACCGGATCCGAGACAAGGGCGCGCGCACCATGCTGCTCGCGCAGATTCCGCTGCTCAAGGGCGTCAACGACGACGCGGGCGTGTTGCGTCGTCTGTTTTTCGACCTCTACCTCGCGGGCATCAAGCCTTACTACCTGCTCCACGTCATGCCCAACATCCCAGCCGCGTCGAGCCAACGCACCAGTGTCCGCCGGGGCATCGCGCTCATGAACGCCATTGGCAGGGGCCTCAGTCACCCTGCCATGCCCGAGTACATCCTCGTCCATCGCACAGGAAAGCGCACCATTCCCCTGGAGATGGAAGGTACCACCGAGCTCCGCTACGAAACCGACGCGAGCGGTCAGCCGGTAGTTCACTTCAAGAGCTGGCGCGGCACCTGGGAGACCTACCTCGACGCGCCGGACTGACAGGCGTCGGTGATGCGCGGCCAGCGCGGCGCAAGATGCCCTGCCTTCTGCAGCTCGGACCGTCAACGATGATATCGAAAAACACGTCGAGCACTGACGAACGCGGGGGACTTGCGACATAGATCCAGGTGAGGCCCTACTAGCGCCGCGCGCTCGACGTCCGGCCAGGGCCTTACCCTGGGTTTCGCTTCGCGAAACGCGCGCGGGGCCCGTCGGTCTCCGTGGAACATGCGCTCCAGGCCCGGTGCTCCCTGTCCGGGCGCCTCGCGCTTGCCGGATGTCTGGAACCGCGGCGAGACCCCTTTTCGAGGAGATCAAGTCATGAACAAACGTCCCGGGCGCCTTGCCGTCCTCTCCCTGGCCGTCCTCGGCACGGGCTTTTCCATCGTGCAACCCGCCACCGCCGATCCCGACAAGACCCAGTGGAACCTGTCTTCCGACCCCCACGCCCCTTACGGCTTTTGCCACCCGGGGGGCTCTGCCATGCGCGAGAGGATGGAGCCCGCAGTCCATCAGGTCGGAAAGTCCGCCGCGAACATCCTGGCTATCACCATGTTGCAATGCAACCCGTACAGCGGCGGAGGCAGCGTCCTCGTCGCCTGTCCGGCGGGTAGTCCCTACGCGTATTGCACCCACGTAGGCAACGATGGAGCTGGCAACGACGTGACATTCGGGATCGTGTCACGGGATGCCAACAACGATCCCAACAGCGACTACTCGGGATGCCCGGTCGGCGCGCAAGTGCAACCAAAGATCGACCTGCTCAGGACCGTCCGCGATCCTCGCCGAATCGACGGGCTTGTCACCTTGGCATGCGGGCCAGCCACGCAACCCGCGACCACCGAAGCCACGCTCGTCGCCTGCCCGGCGGGTCCCCATCCCTATTCGGTCTGCATTCAGACGCCCAACGACGGGCTCGGCAACTCGGTTACTCTGGGCGTCATCGGCGCCAACGGAGCGAGCGACCCGTACGCCCTCTATGGCGAGTGTCACAACACCTTTGCCGGGGGTGTACAGCCGGGCTTCATGTCCAAGTCGACCATTGTCGAGGCGGTCGGGCTCAGCCTCGACCATGTGCGGGGAATCGACATGCTTGGCTGCAATCAGCCCGCGGGGATGGGCTATCCTCCGTCCAATCCGACCATCGTCCCCTGCTCGACGGTCTACGCGGGACCAGCGAGCCACTACGACTACTGCGTGTTTGGTGTCGACGACCATGGAAACGCGCTCGCTGCGGGCGTCATTACCGGCTCATGAGCTCTCGATGACCTAGGTAGAACGAACGCCCCGGATGGTCGCCCGTCCACCCGGTGGCCTCGCGCGCTTGGAGCGGAGCAACGTTCTTCCGCCCCGCAACCATCGCCCGCTTTCAAGCTCACCATGCGCGCCGCCGGCGAGCAAGGGCTGCTTTTCGGCGCCGAATTCCGCCCATTCTCAAGGCGGATGCGCTATCTAGGCTCTTCTCCGTGCTCGGACGAACTGCCATGGCCTCTCGCCTCGCGCTCTTCCTGCCCCTGCTCGCTCTCACCATCGCCGCCTGCGGGGCGCGCACTGCCCTGTCCATCGACTCCGCCCCGGCGGACGGCGCAGGCGGTTCTGGAGGCATGCCTCCCGAAACCACCGCC
>CAYLJT010000125.1:0-13594 GCA_964383995.1 uncultured Polyangiaceae bacterium | reverse complement strand
GGCGGACTACTTCTTCGAGGACGGACCCGCCACGGTCAACGACGACCACTCCAGGTCTCTCTACCGGGTGTCGTTGTACCGGGACATCGCGTGCACCGAGCTCGCCATAGCGGGCTGCCCCGAGTACATCCTGAATGTCCAGGTCGTATGCAACGCCGAGGCAATGTCTGCTCCCGACGTCGGCAAGGCCGTGCAAGAATGCGCTCGAATTGCCGAGAAAAACTGTGACGATGTCTCGGACGATACCCAATACGGAAACCCCCCCGCCGGGGCGCCGACCTTGGCCCCGGGGGGCGCGGAAGGCAGGGACGGTGAGGTGGTTTCTCCCATGCCTAGTGAGGCACCATGAGCTCACCGTTCGACGTGTTCGGATCCCTCGACGACGCCGGGTGCTATCGCTCTGGCAACCTGGTGGTGCTCCCCGCAGGGGGCGAGCTTCCCTTGCGTTGCGTCGTTTGCAACGCTCCCTGCGACGCGCGCCGCGAGATCAAGATGTCCCGCGGGGAGGGCCGCGAGCTCCCGCCCGGCCTCGCCCTCATCGCCAACTTGGGCCACGCCGTCTCCGGATCCGGTTCGCTCCGTATCGGCGCGGGCCTCTGCGACGCGCACGCCCGAAGATCCCGCAAAGACCGCCAGGTCGCCGTGGGCTGCATGATCGCCGGGGTGCCCTTCTTCGCTGCCCCCGCCCTCTCCCCCACGGGTTCCGGGATATTCCTTGCGCTGCCGGCCCTCGTGCTGCTCGTCGTCGCCGCGGTTTATGCCAGCCGATCGGTGGTCCTTCGGCTGTCCCACACCGACCACCGCAACACGTATCTCCGTTGTGGCGTGCCCTTCCTCCTCTCCCTGCCCGAGCCGGTGCCCCAAGTTCCAGCGTACGGTTCAGGCTATGGGGGCTACGGAGGGCAGATGGCCCCGTCCGGGTACAGCGTGCCCACCCACGGGCCCGGGTGGTTCATCCCACCGCAGGGCGGGTTTGGCGGCAGGTAGGCTCGTCAGCGCGGCTCTCCGTTCTTCCCCGGCGTTTTTGTGGTATGAGCCCTCCATGGTCACGCTACTGGTGTCGACATGAGTGCGCTGCGCAGCGGAGACGCGGCCGCGCGGCACCCCCAGCAGGTCGGGCTCGTCGACGGCGCGGTCGTGGCGACGACGCGCCGCTTCTCCGTGGTGTTGCACGACGACGCCGTGGTCCAGCTCGACGACCTGGTGGCGTCCACCCAAACCTTGCCAGACGGCAGCGCGCTCACCCACTTCGGCATCGTGATCGAGGCGACGGGCCACATCGAGGGTGCAGCGCTTCCCTCGGACACCCACCGCATCGCCCACACGCGGACCATGCCGGGGATCACCGCGCGCCGGGTAGAAGTGCAGGTCTTGCGCACCGTGCCCGAGCTCTGGCTACCGCCTTCCCCTGGCGCCGAAGTGCGGCGGGTCTCCACGGGCGACGAGCGCGCTGCGGCCTTGTTCCTGGACCAGATGGACAAGCCTCTTCCGGTGGGGCTCGACCAGTCCGGCGAGCCCGTGTTGGCCGACTTCGCGTTCTTGAACGGCGAGAAGGGTGGGCACATCTCCATCTCCGGCGTGTCCGGAGTCGCCACCAAGACCTCCTACGCGCTCTTCCTCCTGTACATGTTGTTCGAGACCGAGGCCGGGCGCAAAATGCTCGGCCCCCACGGCCCCATGACGCGCGCCCTCGTGTTCAACGTGAAGGGGGAAGATCTTTTGCACATTGACCGAGACAACCGGCGCTTCTCGGCCCGCTCCGACGCCGCTCTGGGCTGGAAGAAGCTCGGTGTCGAGTCGCCCGGGCGGTTCACCAATGTGCGCCTGTACGCGCCGCGCTCTCCCCACGCCCATGAAGGTGCCGTGGCGTCCGACGTCACCAGCCGCAGCAGCCGCGACGTGGCGGCCTTTGGCTGGTCTCCTGCCGACTTCGTGCGGGAAGGTCTCCTCCGGTTTTGTCTGAGCGACGACGAGGACACGAAAAGCCAGGTTGCCTTCGTCGAACAGCGCGTGCGGCTGCAGCTCGCGCGCTGGGCCCACCCACTGCTCGACGAGCCCGGGGCCCTCGTGCTCTGCCCGCCGCCCGACGAAACGTCCTATGTGTTCTCGAAGGTCATCACCGAACGTCGCGAGGCCCGCCCCGCGGGGGCCGGTAGCCCCTTCCGCACCTTCGACGACCTCGTCGACTTCCTCGACCGCAAACTGACGCCCGACGCGCCGACCTACGATCCGAGCTTCGCGGCGGGTGTCCAGGCCGGGACCTGCCTGGCGTTCCTTCGCCGCATCTACGCCATGTCCTTGCGTCTCGGACATCTCATCACGGTGGGCGTCTCCCCGGTGGCCCTCGATCGCTCGGTCACCGTGGTCGACATCCATGGTCTGCACGACGCGGCGCAGCGCTTCGTGGTAGGCGCGCTTTTGTCGCGCATCTTCGAGGACAAGCAGGGTAGGGGGCGCGAGCCCTTGCGCTTCGTGGTGCTCGACGAGCTCAACAAATACGCGCCCAAACAGGGCACGAGCCCCATTCGCGAGGTGCTGGTAGACATCGCCGCGCGCGGTCGCAGCCTGGGTGTCTTGCTGGTCGGTGCGCAGCAGTCTGCCGCCGACGTCGACCCCAACATCATCCGCAACGCCGCCCTCAAGGTGGTCGGCCGTCTGGACGCCGGCGAGGTGTCCGAGTACCGCTTCCTGACCAACGAGCTGCGCGAGCGCGCCGCGCGCTTCTTGCCGGGCACGATGATCCTGGATCAGCCCATCATCCCCGCGCCGATCCCGCTGCGGTTTCCGTTCCCCGCCTTCGCCACCTGCGTGGCGGAGGGGGCGCCAAACGAAGACGAAACGGCTGCCGAGGCCTCCGCGTTCGACGACCTGTAACGCGCGGAATAGGCCCGTGGCTGCGGGGCGTTGGGCCCCGCCATGCCTCGCTTCCACAGTCTATCGTTCGCGCTCGTCGCCCTGTTCCTCTCCGGTTGCGGGGCGTCGCCGCCCGAGGCGAGCCATTCTACGCTGCTACCGACAACCGTGGTCGCCCCCGCGCCCCCGCCGTTTCTCCCTGCCCTTGCCATGGACGAGGGGCAGCGCGCAGCCCTCCTGGCCATGGACCTTCCCACCCCACCGCCCTTCGAAAGCGCCTGCAATGAGCAGGCAGCGCAAGCGTTTTTGATCCGCGAAAGCTACATGTTCCACATCGACGCCCCGCCCGACGAGGCGGTGGCGCGCAAGCGTCTGCACCAAGCAGCCATCGAGTACCGCGCCCGTCACTACGGCACGGTACCCTCGTTGACGGACCCCAGCTTCAACGCCAAAACCGCCGCCGAAAACGCCATGGATGTGCGGTTCTTCGGCCGCGGCGTGCGCATGCATCGGCGGGTCGTGCCAGCCCTTCGTTGTGTGGAGGAGGCCATCCAGGTCCGTTGCGCCAACGACCCCTACGAGCCCCGGGTGCTCGATGGTCTCCGTACACGGAACACCTTCCACAACAACGAAATCAGCAACCACACCTTCGGCATCGCCATCGACATCAACCCCAACGAAAACTCCTGTTGCGGTTGTGTTCCGCCGCTCAGCGAGTGGCCCCGATGCAAGGTGCCAGGCACAGCGTACGAACGCGCGAAGATCCCGAAATGCTGGATCGACACCTTCGAGCGTTACGGCTTCTACTGGCTCGGGCACGACGTGCTGGAAGACACCATGCATTTCGAATTTCTCGGCGATCCTGCTAAGATTTTGCGCAACCCGGCCGGCAAAAAGCCCTGACGGCAGGATCGGACGGAACGGCTGTTCGGAGCGCGCGTTCCCGTGGTAAGCTCGAAGGCCCTCCCCATGAAGCTCCTCCACGTCTCCGACTGGCATTTGGGTCGTCTCACCTACGGCGAGCCGCGCGCCGTGGATCACGACGCCGTGCTGGCCGAAATCGTCGACATCGCCGTGCGCGAGCGGGTCGATTTGGTGGTGCACACCGGGGATCTGTTCGACGGCGCGCGGCCCGCCTACACCGACATGGAGCGCGCCATCTCCACGCTCGAAGCGCTGGCCGCCCAGGCCCCGGTGGTGGTCATCGCCGGAAACCACGACTCTCCAGCCCTCTTCCAGCTCTTCGATCGCCTGCTCCGGCAACGTTCGCGCATCCGCTTCGTCGACAAACCGCGGGCCCCAGGTCAGGGAGGCATCCTCGACTTCCCCATGAAAGACGGCACGCGGGCGCGCCTCGCCACCTTGCCATTCGTCCATGCCAATCGCGTGGTCGACGCCTTCGAAGAGTCTTCCAGATGGATGACCGACTACGCCGACCGCATCCGCGCCATCGCGGGTGCGCTCGGCAAGGGGCTCCTCGACGGTTACGACGGTGGTAAAGATGTTCTTCTGTTCGCGGCCCACCTCTTCGTCGCCAACAGCACCTACTCCGGCAGCGAACGGCGTATCCACATCACCGACAGCTACGGCAGCAACGCCGAGCACGTTCCCCCGGTGTCCTACGCCGCTTTCGGGCATATTCACAAACCGCAGCTCCTGCCCGGGGACATCGGCCGCTACGCAGGCTCGCCCATCGCCCTCGATTTCGGCGAGGCCGGCGAGCAAAAATCGGTGGTTTTGGCCGAGCTCTCGCCAGGCCGCCCGCCCGACGTCAAGGTCCTCCCTTTGTCCGGTGGCAGGCCCCTCCGCCGCCTGGAAGGTACGCTCGACGAGATCGAGCAACTCGCACCTTCCGTTGGTGGTGCTCTGTGTCTGGTCACGGTTCGCACCGAGACACCTACCCCGGGGCTCTCCGAGGAGGTCCGCAAGCGCCTGCCCAATGCAACGTTGCTCCAGGTGCACGAGTCCTGTGCGGCCCTGAAGGTCGAGGTGCTCACCCGCGAGAGCGCGGAAGGGCCCGAGCCCAGCCTGACCGACCTCTTTCAGACCTACCTTGCCAACAACGGCACCAAAGGCTCCTCGGTCGAGCGCGCCCTGTCGACCTTCAGCGAGCTGCTCACCGCGGCGACCGAAGAGCGTCTACCCTCCTTCGCCGAAGAGGAGCTAGTCCAGAAGGCCCTCACGGAGACCCCGTCGTGAGGCCCCTCAAGCTCAAAATTGCCGGCCTCAGGAGCTGGCGCTCGACGCAAGAAATCGACTTCGCGGACGTGTCTCTCCTGGCCATCATTGGCGACACGGGCGCCGGAAAATCGTCCATCCTGGAGGCCTTGACCTACGCGCTGTACGGCGCAACGACCTGGGAGAAGGGCGGTGTGCGCGCGCTCCTGGCCGACGGCGAGGACACCATGCGGGTGGAGCTTACCTTCCGTGCCGAAGACAAGACCTGGACGGTGGTAAGGTCCAGCTCACGGGGGGCCTACCCGCCCGCGGTGCACAGCCTGCGCGGGGGCGAGGTGCGCCTCGACAAAGCGTCGGAGGTCAACCGCGAAATCGAGAGACTGGTGGGCCTCGACTACGACGCCTTCCTGCGCGCCGTGGTGCTACCCCAGGGTAGGTTCGCGCTCCTGCTCAACGCGGGCGACACCGACCGCACGGCCATCCTGAAGGGCATCTTTCGCCTGGACGAGCTCGACGAGGCGCGGGAGCTGGCCGAAAAGGCGATGCCTGGTCTGCGCCAAAAAAGCGACGACATGAGCGTGCGGCGGGCCCAACTGCTGCCTGATCCGGCCTACACGCTGCGCGAGGCCGAGCTGCAACGGGGGGCCGCCGAGGCGACCATCACTGCGCTCTCGGCGGTGGCCCAGGTCCTCCACGACGCGCGTGAACGTGTCCGAGACATCGAGGCCCGAAAGGCGCACCTTGACAAGCTCGCACAGGCCATGAGGAGCGCCGCCGTGGCGGACGCGAAGGAGGCCGCCGAGGCCGGGGTGAGCCTGATGCGCACCCTGGACGAACGTCTCTACCTCGCCGAGAAGGCGGACGACGAGGCGAGGGAGCGCGAGGAGACCCTGCTCCAGCGCCTGCAGCAACAGGAGGCCAAGGAAGGCAGCGCCGCCGATCTTGCCAGGGCGGAGGTGACGGTAGAGAACATCCGGGCCGACCGACGGCGCGACGAGGAGGTCGTGGCCGACCTCGCCAAGGAGGAAGAAAAGCTCGCGGCCGAGGCCGAGTCGGTCCAGACCCTGGAGACGGAGCTAGGCGTTGTGCGAGCCCAGCTAGCGCCGCTCCAGGCTGCGCAAAAAACGGCGCAAGACGACGCCAAGCTCCGGGCCCAAGCGCTAGCGGAGGCCGAGCGGCTGCTCGCCCGCGCGCGCGAGAAGGCGCAGGCCGAGCAGCGCGCGAAGGAGCGCGATGAGGCCGCCAAAGGGGAGATCCGCGAAGCCCAAGCTCAGAAGGCGCTGCTCGAAGGTCAACGAGCCCAGGCCGAGCAGCGCTTCGATCTTGCCAAGGCCGCGCTCGCCGAGGAAGAACGGCATAACCACGCTGCTCTCGCGGCCGAAGGCAGCAAGGCAGGGGACGGCTGTCCGGTGTGCGCGAGGCCTCTCCCCGAAGGCTTCGTGGCCCCCGCGCCGACGGCGCTCACCGCGCTGACCAAGGCAAGGTCCAAAGCCGAGAAGGACCACCAAACGGCGCTAGGCCTCGCGGAAAAGGCGAGCGCGCGGGCGTCTGCGGCGGCGGTCAACGGCGCGCGTGTGGAGGCCGAGGTGGCGGAGGCAAGGTCGGCCTTGATTCAAGAGAAAGAGGCCCTGTCTGCGCTCATCGGGGAGGTCGATCTGCGCAAGAAGGACGCGACGCTGCTAGCGGAGGTGAGCAAGAGGGCGAGCGAGGCGGCGGAGCTAGCCGCGCAAGCGGCCAAGAGCGTTCAGGAGGCCGAGGGGCGCCAGCGCGATCTTGCCACCACGCTCAAGCACACCCAGGCGCGGCGCGCCGAGCGCACGGAGAGCCTTCGGAAGCAGAAGGAAGAGCGCACCGCGAGGCACGAGCGCTGGGCGCGCGATCTGGCCGCCTTACCAGGCGACCTGGCAACGCCGTCGGCAAGCGACGAGGCCCTAGCAGCCCTGGCAGCTACCATCGCGCGGCGTCAAGAGCACCTGAAGCGTCTCGGACAAGATCTAACCAAAGCGCGAAACGAAGGGGCGAGCACGCGGCGCGCGCTGCAAGCCGTCCGAGACGAAGTGAGCGCCGAGGAGAAGCGACGCCAGGGCCTAGTGCAGCGGGTCAGCCTCCACGCCACGCGCGTCAACGATGTGCTGTCGGCCCTGGAACAGCCCGGCATCTCGACGACGATCGAGGGCTCTTCACCGCTCGACGTGGCCCGCTGGGTCAACCTCGTGGCAAGGTCGGCAAGGGAAGCCGAAGCCGGGCTGAGCAAGGCGCGGGAGTCCGACCTAGCGATCTTGACAGCCACGCGCGCTCAGGTCGACGAGGCGCTAGCGACGCAAAAGCTAGCCGACGACAAAGCCCTGGAAGCCGCCCTGGTGGCCGCGCAAGCGGACCGCAAGCGAGCCAGCGAAGACATGGAACGGGCCGCGAAAGAGGCGCCGATAGCCGCCCGTCTGGACGAGACGAGCAACGCCTTGACCGACCTCATCAGCTCCCTGGAAGAAGTGCGAAGGCAGCTCTCCGACGCCAAGTTCGTCAAGTTCGTGGTAGCGCAGCGCCAGCGCGCGTTGTTGGTAGAAGCGTCGGTATTGCTAGGCTCGATGACCGCGGGACGCTACGGTTTCTCTCCGAGCTTCGAAGTGGTAGATCGCCTGTCCGGTCAGACCCGCAGCCCGCGCACGCTCTCCGGTGGGGAGACGTTCGTAGCCAGCCTATCGCTAGCGCTAGCCCTGGTCGAGCTGGCAGGCAGGAGCGGCGGGCGTCTGGAGGCGTTGTTCTTGGATGAGGGGTTTGGGTCTCTCGACGCCTCCAACCTGGGAGAGGCCCTGGCGGTGCTCGGGCAACAAGCGTCCGGAGGACGCCTCGTGGCGGTGATAAGCCACCTGCGCGCGGTGGCCGAGAGCATCGACGATGTGCTGTTCGTGAAACGGGGGCCGAAGGGCAGCGAGGCGACTTGGCTGCGTGGGAAGGATCGGGACGCTTTGGTGGAGAAGGATGTGGAGGAGTCGTTGCTTGGGTAGGGTGGGGGGGGTGTAGCTCGTGCGGAGGAAAGTGCTGTGGGGGAGCGTCGATTTTCGTGAGCGCGTTGGCGGAAGAGCCCATTGCGGTGCGACACAATTAGGACCTGCTCCAAGTAAGTTTGCCGGACGTTGTCGGACTCTACTACAAGCAGCACGAGGCCGCGCACAACTGTGATTACTAGATGTAATGGGCCGACCCCGCCAACAACAAGGCGCGGAAGACGCTAGAGCCACCGACAACCGCGCCGTGTCGGAGTACGCCGAGAGAGCATCGACGAAGACTTCGCCGAGACGATGCGGGTCTACAACCTGACCAAGGGCAAGCCCTGCGAGGCGAAGGCGCGCGAGAGGTTCCCGGGGAGGCACGCCGAGCTGGACCGCTTGGTTGGCGGCCTCGAGGCGCGGTGGCGCGCGCGTTTAGCACGGAACGATGAACGAGGACAGGAATCTGTGCAACCCTTCTTGCCGGGAAACTACGACATCCACCGCCGCGAAACCGGCCGGCTATCGCCCACGGCAACGTGCAATCCTTGCTGGAAGCCGACCGCATCCCATCGAGCCGTGTTGCGGAGCGACTACGTCGAGCGAAGAGGAGCGGTGCGTTCTCAGAGGTCGATGATGGCCGAGCGCGACCCCGCGACCTGGCTACCGCAGCGAAGCGAAGTCTGCCTGATGCGTACGGCGCAAGGTATTGGGAAGCCATCTATGAGACGCAGCGCGAGCTCGCAAGGAGAAGGTTTGCCAGGACCGAACCGCACCTCGTGCGGGGCACGTCGAGGTCGCTCTACCAAGCCGGCAGGCACGTGGGCGTGCTGTGGACTGGGGCGCTCGCTGGCGTGCCTGCGGCCCCGTTCCGCGCGAGCACGAGGGTGCTCTGGTGGTCGGCCACTTTGCGGAGCACTGGGTGCTGATGGAGGAGTTCCGCCACGACCCGGCACTTAGGATTCACCTGGGCGGTGGGGTGGACGAGGCGTACGCGGACTTCGTGGGGGCGTCGCGGGGAGTGCGCGGGGCGGTGGGACATGTGGTCGCGGGGAGCGTGCTGTACGTGGATTGTCCGAGACAATTTGACTCGGACGGTGGGTGGAAAATCGTCAAGGAGAACCGAAAATGGCGTTGACGTTGGCAACGGCGGGCCGTTAGCGTTCGCACATGGCGCTTGCGCACCTTTCGACCGAGAAGCGCTGGATGCGCGGCGCGCCCTCGCACTGCGGGCAACCGTCGAGACAGGCGGCGGCGGGAGACCACGGCAGCGCGGGAGGCACGTGCGGGGGATGGCCGAGGAGGTTTCTGAAAAACGCCGCCCGCCCGTTGGATGCGGCGGGCACGTTGAGGCCGTGGAGCGGCAGGCAATGGCGGCGGCGCAAGAGTGGCGGCGTTGATACAAAGCTTCCACATGTCGATCTCCTTATTGCGCGCGGATCGCAGCCGAGGAGTCCTTTGGGCGCGGGAAGGGCGTTTCGCAGACGCGCTGGGCGATCAGCGCGCTGGGGAGGTCAAGGCAGTCGAGCTCCCGGAGCGCGTTGGCCGTTCCGGCCGCGTATCAGCGCTCCGAGTGACTCCGCGGTAGTTTTTGCGGTGGTTGCTTGTCAACGCGATTTTCAGCGGACTGGTCGGCTACAAAGCACACTCAAGAGGCTTCACTCATGGCAATCGTGAATTCACTTCCACCTCGCGCTACTCCGCGGGTCACCTTCTCGGCCTTGGTCGACGTCCTTGCAAGTCCGGCACATCGCCTGCTTCCCATCCTACATCAGCAGAAGTATCCCAAGCCAGGACCGGTCTTTGGCTATAAAAAGGCGACAGAGCAGCTCGTGGATTGGTTCGTCAACGGAACCACTCCGAATCCGGAAGCCCCCTCTCTTCGAGACCATGAGGTCGACGCGCTGAACTCGGCTCTCGCGCTTCCGGGAGTACCTTCCTCGCTCTTGCCCGCAGGCACGCTGGTGGCCTCAGTGCCAACAACCGAGCCTACTTGGACCGTCGAGGGCGTCGAAGTCAGCTTCTCTCCCGACCTCCTCATCAGCGGCACGATTGGGAGAAAGGGAGTGCCGGCGACGGGCGCCGTGAAGTTGTATTTGCGTAAGGATCCTACGACGGTCGGTCCTATGCTTGCGGCGCTGATCTACTTTCACCGATCGCAGATCGTTGGCGATAACCTCGCGGAGCCAGGCCTGTGCGGCATAGTTGATATTCAAGCGGGCATCGTTCACACCGCGACCGGTAACTACCAGCGACTGGTAAATCAGGTTCAACAAGCGTGTCAGGTCATCGCTGCGGTTTGGCCTGGAATCTGAGCGCGGCGGCGAACGCAGGCCTGACAGGCCTACCTGACACCGACGAGGTTGCTCCAAAGACAACGAAGCGGGACGGACCATGAGACCGCGCTGGGTTGAGTAGTGGCTGGGTAGTGACCTCGGTAAACACGCGCGAATCCGCGATGAAGACGTCGTGCGCGAGCGAACTAAGTGGTTGTCAAGGGAGCTCGCCACCTGCACATAGCCTCAAGCTGAAAGGTATGCACGCCGGAGACTGGCTTTGGCGGTCCCACCTCGTCGACACGGAGCCTGTCGGTCGGCAGCGGGTACTAAAACCTCACGATTGTTTCCATCGGCGGAACATTGAAACCCGTCATCTCCCGCAACCCCAAACTTCGCGGAGTGATGCGAAAGTATGACGTACGGTTCTAGGGGAAGTCGGGGGCTCGTAAGAGCCCCGTGCTTGCGCGGCGGCCCGTCTTGCCATCCGCACCGCGCCCATCGCAGCGTCATTGACCCCGGAGATGCCATAAAGTACTACTTTCGGTAGCCTATGCGAACGCGCCGCCTTTCCCTGCTGCGACTCTTCTTGGGCGAGCACTTTGACCCCGAGTGCCGCATTCATTTTCAACGGGCGAGCGAGGATCAGGATCTCAAGAGATACTTCGACACATTTGGCGCTCGCGGCTCGACCCACATGGAGCCCGACGGACAAATATATGTGAAGATTGACGACGTGGACGCTGACGGCAAGGGGGCATGTCTTGAGGAGCTAATCCATGCGCTGCAGTTCATTCGCGATGGCAACGTTCCGCTCGGCGCCGACGACTTGGAACGCTGTCAGCGGGAGATCGAAGCGGCGGCATGTCTACTCAAACACGCCGATCGACTGAAACTGTCGAACAAAGAGAGGGCACATTGCGCAGCGGCGATCGCCGAGTACCGGGGGCGCCATGCCGCGTGAAGGAGGGTACGTCCACAAGGCGGGGCCCTTCCCGGGTCGTCCGAACGTTGTCGCCGTAATGGCGACACTGACCGGCGGTCACTGGTCTCCTGGTGATCAACGTGACCAGGTCACGCAGTACCGCGGAGATAGCGTCATCGGACTTTGGCGAATTGTTGGCGTCGACGTAATGGCGACGGCGAGCCGTTCGCCTTTACTGCTTCTTAGCCCACACGGAAGCGCTCCGTTGTTTGCGGAAGGAGACATAATCACCCTCGGCGATGCTATCTATAGCCAGATTGAGTTGCGCCACTCGACTCTACCCATTGAAAGCACTTCGGCAATTGCAATTGGCCCGGACGCGCTCAATGCGATAGCGCGTGTCGAGGGGGGAGCGATCACGCGGGTTATTGTCTTTCACGGCTATGACGACACGCTGCCCCGCGCGGAGCGTCAATCGGCCGTGTGGCGCGGTGAAGAATACGTTGTCACCCTGAAGCACCGACCCGATGAGCCCGTCGAACTGCGACTCAACGGAACTCCGAAGGTGTCTCTGGCGAGGCTTATTGATACACTGACACCGACTCGCGGCTTCGTGCTCGGTAGCGGCCAGGAGATGCTTTTTCATGCACCGCGGCCTCCCCGCGGGCGATATCGTGATGAAACCCGCCAGACGTTCGAGCCGAGCGTCGATCTCGCGCATGGGAGTATCCGTGTGATTCTCCATCAAGCGGACCCAGAGCGGATTCCCCTCTTTGTGCGACCGAACGATCCTATTCGGCTTTTCGTGGAAGCGCTCCATGCTGCCAGCCAGAGGGATGAGCGGCGGCTCTTGTCGTTGCTGGGTAGGCGAGCGTTTTCGGTGAACAAGCTCCTTCGTGACCTTAGAAATATCGCCATGTCCGGGGCAGAGGACGGCGCAATTGCCGTGAGCGGCGGGGGCTTTGGCGAGTTCAGGATTGATGGGACGGTGGGAATGTGGTTGAAGGAACTCGCGGAACAGCCTGCGCGGCGTGTCTTGCGATCCGGGGAATTGTATGCCGCGGACTCACACCGTAATTGGTGTAAGGTACTCGTCGAGGGAACGTCGACCGAGGACTGGACATTGCGCTTTTCGTCGGAATTGAAAGCGAAGGTCAAAAAACTAATGTTTCGCGCCGTCGCCGTCTCGTTCGACACGCGCGCAACTGACGAGACGCGCGGCGGCGCGGGGATTCTGCGAGAGATTGGACCGAACGCATAGGGGCGATGTTGGCAATGGGGCACGCCGAGGGACTAGCGACATCATAGGAGTTGCCCCCCATCGCCTCGAAATCGCCCACGCGAGGCCAGCGGGAATGCCGGCCGGGCCCAGCGACCAGAACCCTTGACGGCTGCCGATGGGCGGTCTAGAGTCAGTTGCTGGCCGGGCAGCCCCGGCCATACCTCGCTCAGGTCGTCCCCCCACGGCCCTCGTGCGAGGCGAAGAGGGATGACCTCGGGGCTGGTAGGTTGGGTCGTTTCGCCATGAAGCTGAGCAGGGGGGTGCGAGGCGCGTGGCCGGAGACGATCATGCCGAGCAACTTCAAGAACCTGGTTCGTGAGCGGATGCAGAAGACCAACGAGAGCTGGCAGACAGCGGCGCGCTGCGTGCGGGGCAGGCGAGCGCCGGAGCCCAAAGGTGTCCGCGAGCGCTCCGACCCCGATAGCCCGAGGACCGGAGGCGCGTACGGTGAGGTCACCCGTGAAGACTCCGTCGCCGCTCGGACTGAACGACGCGGAGTGACCGTGTTTGCAAGCAAACCGAGGTCCGCGCCGGAACGTGAGCCCGTCTGTGCCGTGCTCTTCGTCCAAGGTCGACGGACCGCCAGGTCGCCCTTCGGGCGCAAGAACGTCGGCACGTTGTGTGGAATGCTCGTGTGGAGCAACGCGATCGACTACACCTCCCTGACAGAAGATCCCGCGAGTGTGAGCTGTCCGAAGTGCAAGGGCATACTTCATAATGGGGGCTTTGATCCCGGGCCGGGTTCCGGAATGTGTGGTGATTGCGACCGCTACCCGTTTGAGGGACATCTTCCGACGTGCTGCCTGGTGACGGTCTACGGGGTCAGTGGGACGCCGCGAAGCGCCGACATCAGCGCTCAAACACCACGACGTGGAAGCTTGGCATTCTCTGAGGGGACCACAGCCGTGCTCTGGCTCCTGATCGATCGCTGGAGCGAAGCCAGTGCTGCAGAACGTGATCCGCGAGAACGCGAAGCATTCGCCGCGCCGACACGGATTCTCATCTCCGCTATGGAGCGCGGGGACGCCACGCACGATGAGGGTGTAGTTCTGCAACTGACGCGGCATCACGCTGGAATCCGTCGTTTTGGGAG
>CAYLJT010000124.1:0-13607 GCA_964383995.1 uncultured Polyangiaceae bacterium | reverse complement strand
GCAAGACCGTCAAGAAGTTCATCTACGTTCCTGGCAAGATCGTAAACCTGGTGGTGGCCTAGGAGGACGGATGTTCGCCCGTGCAACAATCGCTCTGCTAGCCCTTCTGGCGCTCCTTCCAGGCTGCTCCGGCGACGACGGCGAGTCGGGCGCCGGGGGCGCGGGCGCGGGCGACGCCACCACCTCCGTCACCTCGGGCGGGGGCGCCACCTCGGTGACCACCTCCACCTCGGACACCTCCACGTCGTCTTCCAGCGGCGGCAACTGCGCCGATCCTACCGTGTGCGGCTCGTGCAACGGCGTCGTCTCCTTCGCCGCCGACGTCGAGCCGTTTTTGGCCCAGGCCTGCGGCGCGACGAGCTGCCACAAAGGGGTGAATGGTCAGGCGGGCCTCACCTTGACGGTGGGCAAGGCCTACGACGAGCTCGTCAACGTCCCCGCCACCCAGTGCAACGACGGCCGCATGCGCGTCTTGCCGGGGGACCCCGCCAACAGCTACATCCTCGACAAAGTGCTGAACGTCGACGTGTGCAGTGGTAAGAAGATGCCCACTTCCAGCAACCTGAGCGACCCGCAGGTGCAGCTCATCGCCGACTGGATTTGCGGCGGCGCCTTGAACGACTGAGCTTCCGTTTCGAAGGTTCTGTTTTCGCAAAATTCGGCGCGGTTGTCACGGTTCTGTCAGGCCCCCGTGAACGAGCTATGACAGACAAGGGCGCGCCCGAAAACTAGGGTCGCCCCACGCCGATGACCTACGCAATCGTTTGTCTTGCGATCTTCACCGTCGCTTACCTGCTCAACATCGTCACCATCACGGTGTTCTACCACCGTGGCCTGGCGCATCGCGCGGTGCTCCTTTCGCCCGGAACAACGCGGTTCGTGGCGCTGCTCGGCAACTGGGTGACGGGCCTCGACCCCAAGGGCTGGGTCTGCATGCACCGCCTGCATCACGCCCACTCCGACACGCCGCTCGATCCGCACAGCCCGCGGCAAGCCGGAATCCTTGGCGTGTTCGCGACACAGCTGCGCTCCTACGAGCGGATCCTGGTGGGCCTCGCGCGGCGCGAAGAGAAGTACACCTCCTTGGTGCGCGACATCGATTTCGACATCAGTTGGCTGAATCGCAAGCGCGTCTGGTACTTGCCCTACCTGCTCCACGTCGCCCTCGCCGTCGCCGCGGGGCTCGCGGGCTATTGGCTGGCGGGCGCCGCCTACTTCGTGGGAATCATGGGTCACCCGATCGAGGGCTGGCTCGTCAACTCCTTTGGTCACGCGGTCGGCGGGCGCAACTTCGACACTTCGGACAACTCTCGAAACAACAACCTGGTCGCCTGGTTGGTGTGCGGCGAAGGCTTCCAGAACAACCACCATCAGCACCCGTCGTCCGCCAAGTTCTCCTATCGCTGGTGGGAGATCGATCCCGGCTACGCCCTCTGCCACATCCTGGAGAAGCTCGGCGCGATCCGCATCGAGCGGGGTAAGCTCATCCCGGCCTACCATCCCTCGCGCCACGCCGAGCCTCGCGTCCTCACCAAGGACTCGACCTCCACCGCCTGACCACACTGACGAGCGCGGTCCGCCCGAAGCCTACTGCAGGCTGGAACGACCTGCCGACTCCAACATCATGGCCAGAGCCAATCGTTCGTGGCCCGAGCCGCCGAGGTGCCCACGCAGCTTCGCCAGGCGCGTTGCCTCGTCGCCCAGCCGCGGCTCAGCCAGTTGGGTAGACGCCGCGCGGAGAATTTCTTCCCTCTCCTGCAGCAGGCTGGTCGCCGCGTCCACGTTGCCCCGGCTGACGAAGCGAGCCGCGTCGAGCAGGCTCTCGCCCGCGATGAAGGCCTGCACGGTGCCGACCACCGACGCGTCGGCGGAGAGGGCGCTGTCGGCGTCACTGCTCGCGTAGTCGACACGCAGCGGTCGCTCTTCCATGACGTTGTGCCCGTACACCCGGTCCTTGTACTTCAGCTCGATGGTCGCGATCTTCCTGGTCTCGGACCCCGGCGGGAGGCGCAGCTTGAGCAACAAAGCGTGGCTGTCGCCGCGCGCGAAGGCCGGAATGAAGAAGCGCATACCGCCCTCCACATCGTGCTCGCGGTTCTGTTTGATACCGTCGCGCCGGGCGGCCTGGACATCCGCCGCCACCTCCTGGACGCGCACCCGCGCCGCTTCATCTTGTCCGAGACGACGCGAACCGTACACCTTCAAGAGGTCGACACCGTCATCGAGGCGAATGCGGACCTCGACCGCCGTCGCGATGGGATCGATGCGCCGATCCAGCTCAGTGGCCAGGGCCTCGCCGATGCGACGCGTGTCCGCCAAGTAGTAGTAGCCCCCCGCGCCGTCCGACGCGATCGAGCTCATCAAGGGTCCATCGTAGTTCGCGCCGATGCCGAACGTGCTGGTCGGAATACCGTCCTGGAAGGCATTCAAGGCGATCTGCGACAGGGCGGCGGGCCGAGTCTCCCCTTCCGTCGCCTGACCATCGGAGAGCAGCATGACGACCCGAACGCCGTCGCGGCTCAGCGAGCGCGCCGCCTGGGCGTAGCCAAGAGCGAGACCCTCGCCAATGTTCGTACCGCCCGACGCCGCGATTTCGCGGATTTTTGCGGTAATGAAGCCTCGGCGCGGTCCCACCGGGCCCGCCGGGACCAGGAGGTTAGCCTCCGAGGAGAAGGTCACGAGCGACAGCTCATCGGTCGGCCCCAAGCGCTCGACCAACGACAGGGCCGCCTCGCGAGCGCGACTGATCGACTCACCTTCCATCGAGCCACTGGTGTCCATCACCAGATGAACGGAGAGGTGAGGTTTGGCGTCCGGCGCGACGTCCGTCCCGCGCAGCGAAAGGCGCACATGGACAGACCCGCCAGCGGGGGCTACGCGGACCCTCTCCAGATCGGTCCGAAGGCCCAGCGCGGCGCCCTCCGCGAGGTTGACCTGCGGGAAGAACCTTCCCCCCACGTCCGCCACCACCTCCCGCGTCGCGGCGGGCAAGAGGCCCTGCGCGACGGCCGCGTCGAAGGCCGCCAGGTGCCCTCCGCCGGGACGGTAGGTGGTCGCGAAGCGACCGTTCGGATCGATGGGAGCTTCTTCCACCACCGGGGCCACTACCGGCTCTGCGCGGGGCGGCGGGGCCGCTCCCGGAGACGACGGCATCACTCGATGGCTGCCACCCAGGCGACCATGGCCAGAGCCAAAACCTTGCGCCGTGCCCGTGCCTGCGCCATGACCGATGGTGCCGATCGAGCCGAGACCGATGCCCTCGCCGCGGCCACCACCACCCTCACCAACCGCGCTGAAACCGAAGGCGCCGCCCTGGTCGATCTCGCTGCCCCACAGGTTTCCGCGAGCGCTCAAGGGGTCCGCGCCGAGCGAGTCGTCCCGGCCCCAGGGCGCCACGGGCGCGTTGGGATCGCCACCAGAGCCGCTGTTGAGCAGGCCAATCATGCCAAATTCGGCAGCGTCGCGCGCGGCCTGTTGACGGGCGATGTACGGATCGGGGTTGTCCGACGGACCTTGCACGCCATAGCGATTGCCGGTGGCGTAGGCAGATGGCGAGCCCATGGAGCCCTCTTCTCCCTTGGCGCGGGTGCCCGTGCCGCCCTCCTTCTGGTCGGGACTGGACGAGGCCTCCTGTTCCGCTTCCTCCATTTCCTTCTCGGCGGCGGAGGCCAGGTATTGCTGCATCATCAACACCTGATCTTCCGTAGGCCCGTCGTCGACCGACGCTTGCGATCCCGGAGGCGCGCTCGATGAGCAGGCCAGGAGACCCCCATGAATCAGTGCCGAAATCCCCACGAACGCCAGGGCCGTCAGGCGCAGCTTCCGGGGGAAGATCGCGTCCTTCGCGGGCAACGCGCTGACCGACTCCACCTCCACGGTCAGCTCCCCAAAGCGCCTTGCCACGCGCTCGTCCTCGCCCAAAGGTCGGACGGTCTCCGCGCCTTCCAAAGCCTCCACCAGCAGCGAGCGACCGTCTTGCCCCCTTACGATCGCCACGTGCGCACAGCCGAGGTCGTCGGCACCGACCACGAAGTCCACCCCCGGCCCCGCCTCTGCGCCCAGCGAAAAGCCCTGCCCCGGTTGCAGGTGCCGCACCAACACCGCCGTTTCGCCCCAAAGAACGCGGACTTGTACGACTCGCGGACGCTCGTTCCGATCCATGATAGCCTCTCCGTTGGGCCGCAAACCGCTTCTTTCGAAGATCTACGCGGCGAATCTCACCGACACGTCCCCGGCGCGCGAGTTCCCAAGGGCCTAAAATGTAGGCTGAGCGGACATTTCTACCATGACCGCCCCGCCTTTGGCGGCTGCTCCGTCTCCAAGGCCCCCTAGCAAAGGGAGCGCTACGGTTGGGGAGATCCGGGGAGGCAACGCACGACCTCCAGACGAATGGAGCGCCCTTCGGGGCGCGCCACGAGCAGGTTCTCCCCCTTGGCCGCGACGGGCTCCGCGAGGCCGACGCTGGGCTCGGCGACCAACAGGCCGAGCAGCTCGCCTGTCTCGGACATCGGCGCCAGACGCTTGGGCCCACGGATGTCGGACATGGCGATCCAACCTGGCAGGAGGTCAGGAATTCCTCCCCCGACGCTGTCCATGGCGACGGGCACCGCCTCGTCCACCTTGCCAAGCGTTACGCGCGTAATGCTGACCTGACCGCCGCTCGATCCGGTGGGCGTGTCGTCGTCGCGGTAGGCCAGCAAAAGCGCGCCATCCGACGTCGTTTCCACGTCGTAGGCCAGGACGTAGCCGTCTTTGGGCGTCACGCTACGTGGAATGCCGGCCGGGCCCGCCGAGTCGTCGAGCGGCATGACCTCGAGCCAAGCGTGGGGGACGATCTCCCCGGCGCCCTCTTCGTCGAGCTCTTCTCCCTGTTTTCGGAACCCCTCTTTGGGCTCGTCGTGGGCCACGTAAATCAACCAAAACCCACCCGGACGGCGCATGATGCGCGGCGTGTCGGCGTCGAGCTTGGGCTCCGAGACCGGGCTCGCGCGCCGCACGGTCGCGAAGGTCTTTGGCTCGAACGCAGCCAACATGACCACGCTGCGCCGCTTGGGCGTCGTCACGTCGTCCCACACCGCGACACCCACCGAGCCGAGGCCGAGATCGAAGGCCAGGGACTCGTCCCTACCCTCGGCAAGCTCCAGCCCCCAGTGCACCGTCTCACCGTCCACCCGCGCGATCTTGAGCGCTCGTCCGCCGGCGTTCGGCTCCATCATGCCGGCAAGGATCACGTCGTCTTTGGCCACCACGATGGGCGCATCCATGTCGCCCCGCGAGCGCGCAAGCTTGACGATCGTGCCCCCTTCCCCGTCGTCGCGCAGCGTCACGATGTTGGCCACACTGCCACCCTCCGCGTCCCGGAGGGCGCCGAGGACATACCCTGTGGAGGTGACTGCGCCTCGGCCCAGCTCCACCGCGAACGGCGACAGATCGGGCTCGTCGGGCTCGGCGTCGCCGGCCTTGGGGTCCTTGGCCAGAGGCGCCACCTTCGGGGCCTCGCCGACGAGAAAGCCCTTTCCTTTGGCGGCTGGCGCGCAACGCGGGGCGGCCTGTGCCGCGGGGGCCCCGCTGTCGTCCGGGGCGGCCGAGCCGACCGGCGGCGCCTCGGGGCTCGACGCAGGCTCGGTGATTCGGCTGCACGTCCGGAGCGCCAACACGACGCCCGCGATGGCGGCGAGCGTGAGCACAGCGGTCCCGAGCCAAGGCGCGAGCGCTGGGGTGGTGGGGCTCGGCTTCTCGTTCACGGGGCTGGTCTACCACGTTTGGCGGCGAGCATGAGGTTTCGAGACATCACCATGCGGTAGCGTAGGCCTCACCCGGCGCCTTCCCCGCGTAGAAGCACGGAGGGACCGTCAGAGAGAGCTTGTGGCACGACTGCTGCTGAGGCGGTAATGTTGCCGCGGGCCCTGGGTCCGTGCGATGGTAGCTGGCAAGATCTCCACGCAAATAGGAAAAAACCTATGCACCCTTCTCTGAAATTGGCAATTTTCTTCGGGTCTTTCGCCCTTCTCGCCTGCGGCGGCCCGCTTCGCTACCAGCTTCATGGCAGCCCCAAGGCCCCCGAGGCCGACGCTGAAATCGTCGCGGAGCCCAACGAAGAAACCAACATCTCCACACTTCAGATCCGTGTCGAGCACCTCGCACCGCCGGATCGTATCCAGAGCGACGGCAAGGCGTACGTCGTCTGGTATCGCAAAAGCTCGGACGACTCGTGGAATCGGGTAGGCTCGCTGCACTACGACGAGGACGATCGCCTGGGCGAGCTGGCCGGCGCGAGCGTGCCCGTGGCTCGCTTCGAGCTCATGATCACCGTCGAGGACGCGACCGAGCCCGAGTCCCCGTCTCCGTACGTGCTCTTCTCGCAAGAGGTCAGCGACTAAGGAGCAAGCGCGAGCACGCCGAGCATGTCGTCCGCCGAAAGCGCCACCCGGTAGCACGGGGCCTCAACAACCGAGGCTCCGTGGTTTTTCTCATTTTTCGGAGCGTCAACAAGTCCATGACACCGACTCGCCGCCCACGACACCTCGCCGCTCTGGCCGTCTTGGCAGCTTTCTCTCTACCCATCACGGCCAGCACGGCCCGCGCCGAAGAAGGCATGGCGCTCGATCGCTTCGACCCGGCCCCCGCGGGCGATCGGCTGTTCGCCACGCCCTCCCCGACCGTCCCTGGCAACGGCGTCCTGCACCTGCACCTGCTCGGCACCTACGCCTACAATCCCCTCGTCCTTACCCATGCCAAGGGTCAGCCGGACGTCGGCGCGGTGGTGAGCGACCAGCTCATCGTCCATGCCGCGGCCACCTACGCCCTGGCCAGTCGCGTGAGCTTCAGCCTCGATCTACCCTTTGCGGCGTACCAGGCGGGGGACGACCCGACGTCCGAGACAACCAGCTTCGCGTCGCCTACCAGCTCGGCCATGGGTGACCTGCGCATCGGGGCGCGCTTTGCCCTGCTCGGCAAGCCCAACGACCTTTTCCAGGTCAGTCTGGCAGGCTCGCTCTGGTTGCCGACGGGCGACGAGCTCGCTTACACGAGCGACGGTGGCGTGCGCGGCATGCCCCAGCTCATCCTGGGTGGCACGAGCGACCGCGTGCTGTGGTCCTTCGCCGCAGGCGCCGAGCTGCGGGGTGAGCGGACGTTCGACGACGCCAGCATCGGCTCCTTGATTCGCGGCAATCTGGGCTTCGCCGTACGCATGGGCGAAGAGCGGAAGGTCTCCCTCGGGCCCGAGCTTGCCAGCTACGTATCCACCGCCGACACGCGCAAGAAGAACACGAACCTCGAGCTCTTGCTCGCCGCGCGCTACCGCCTGAACGACGTCGTGGAGGTAGGCGGCGGCTTCGGTCCCGGCCTCTCCGGCGGCTACGGCACGCCCGACGTACGTGGCATGCTGATGCTCGCCTACTCACCCGATCTGGGCCCGAAAGACCGAGACAAAGACAGGGTCACGGACGACAAGGACCAGTGCCCAGACGAGCCCGTCCAGGGGGAGGCCGACCCGAAACGCCCGGGGTGCTCGCGCCCCGCGGCGCCCCCTGACCGAGACAAAGACGGCATCGCCGACGCCGTAGACGGCTGCCCGGACATCCTCGGCGTTCCGCACGAGACGCCCGCGCGGAACGGTTGCCCCTCCGACCGAGACAACGACGGTATCGCCGACGAAAAGGACGCTTGCCCCGACGCGAGCGGACCCGCCAGCGCCGAAATCGTCAAGAACGGCTGCCCTCTCCCGACGGACAACGACGGCGACGGCATCCCCAACACCGACGATGCTTGCCCCGAGATCAAGGGAGCGGCCGAGGCGAAGGGTTGCCCGGGTGACTCGGACAGCGACGGCGTGCGCGACGATCTGGACGCGTGCCCCGACGAGAAGGGCGTCGTCGATCCCGATGCGGCCAAGAACGGTTGCCCCACCTCGGTGCGCGTCTCGGGCACCAACCTGACCATCCTGGAGCCCGTCCAGTTCGAGACGGGGAGGGCCAAAATCAAGGCCGAGAGCGACGAGCTCATCCGCCAGGTGGCTGGGGTCCTGAAGGACCACCCGGAGATCGTCAAGCTGGAGGTGCAAGGCCACACCGACAACAAGGGCCCGCGCAACGCGAACCTTACCTTATCCCAACAGCGGGCCGACGCCGTCAAGGCCGCCCTCATCGCCAACGGCATCGCGGAAGATCGGCTGACCGCCAAGGGCTACGGTCCGGACGAGCCCATCATGGCGAACCTCACCGAGGACGGCCGATCGAAGAACCGCAGGGTAGAGTTCAAGATCCTCGAGCGCAAGTGACCACGGTGGAGACGGTGAGAAAGTGAGAGCAGAAGCCATGGATCACAAACTCGCGAGCGCCTCCTTCCTCCGCGCGAAGCCCTTCGTCGCAAGCGCGTTCCTGCTTGCAACGTTGCTGTCCTCGGCGGTCGCCTCCGCCGAGGACACGCCGGCGACGGAGCAGGAGTTCGTGCCCAAGGTCGAGGAGACCGACCGCCCCGAGGGCCTCGCGACGCGCCTCTCGGTGGGCGCCAACGTGTCGCTCAGCAACAACGACAGCGTCGTCGGTCAAACCGACGGCTCCACGTTCAGCCTCGGTTTGTCCTTCGATTCCGCGGCGGACTACAACCACGAAAAGCACGAGTGGCGCACCACCTTGTCCCTGGGGGAGGGCTTGACGCGCACGCCCATCCTTCCCGAGTTCGTCAAGTCGCGCGACGCGCTGGCCGTGGAGAGCATCTACCTCTACCACCTGATCCCGTCCTTCGGTCCCTTCGCGCGGCTCTCCCTCGCCACATCGTTGTTCCGCGGCACCGACGTCCGCCCGGCGCCGGTCACCTACCTCATCACGCGTGTCGACGGCAGGGTCGATCCACTGCTCGCCGACCACCTTACCTTGACGGGCCCCTTTCGCCCGCTGACGCTCAAAGAGTCGGTGGGCCCGTTCTACCGTCCCTTCTCCTCCGAACGCTTCAACCTGGAGCTTCGGGCCGGGCTCGGCGGGCGTCAAACCGTGGCGGACGATCAGCTCGCGGTCGGCGACGACGCCGAAACCCCCGAGATCGAGGTGGCTACCCTGGCTGACTTTCAGCAAGTCGGCGCCGAGGGCGTGCTCGCCATCTGGGGCGCTGTCTCGGACAAGAAGGTAACCTACCGCGTGGGGGTCGAGACCATGGTGCCCCTCGCCTACTCGACTCTGGCGGCCGACGACACGCGCACCTCGCTCGATCTGACCAACGTCGAGGTCGGCGCCCAGCTCTCGTTCAAGCTCGTGGAATGGGCCTCCCTCGACTACGAGCTAAAGGCGATCCGCGAGCCCCAACTGCTCGACGCGTTCCAGGTGCAGAACAACCTGCTCCTCACCCTCGGCCTGACCGCCAAGAAGGACGCCGGCGAACCTTAGGACCTCGACGCGCTGCGCGGATTCGCGTAAGGTCGCTCCATGCTTCGTCGTACGGGTCGCGCCATCGCCCTCCTGCTCTCCACGTGGATCGCCTGCGCCGGCTGCGCCGACGACGATCCGGGCGCCACGCCCCTGCAAATTCCGAACGATCCCGACTGCGACCCGCTGGTCCCGGAGGTGTGCGGCATGCCCTTCCCGTCGAGCCGTTGGCTGGTCCCCGACGCGTCGCGGGTAACCGGACTCACGCTCAAGTTCGGACCCACCACCTTGCCACAAAACACCCACGGCGTCGTGGTCGACCCGAAGCCCTACGAGCGGCTCGACGGCTTCGGGATCGGGGTCCCCGCGCTAGCATTTTTTCCCAACCTGGACGCCAGCAATCTGCCCGACGAGACGCGCATCGCGGACACCCTGAAAGACGACTCCAAGGTCCTGATGTTCGAGGTGACCGACGCGGGCCTGAAGCGCATCCCGTGCTTCGCCGAGATCGACGCGACGGGCAGCAACGACGAAACGCGCGCGCTGTTCATTCGACCCGCGGTGCTGCTGCGAGAGGCGACGCGCTACGTGGTCGCCCTCAGGGGCCTGGTGCAAAAGGATGGCGCGGCGGTGCCCGCGAGCGACGCCTTCATCGCGCTACGCGACAAGCGGGCGGAAGGCACGCCGGTGGCCGATCGGGTCTCCCACTACGAAGAGCTCTTTGGTCTCCTGGAGGGCGCGGGGGTTGGACGCAGCGATCTGACCCTGACCTGGGATTGGGTCACGGCCTCCAACGAAGCCCTCCACGGGCCCCTGTTGCACATGCGCGACGAGGCCTTCGCAGGCCTGGGCGACGAGTCGCCGGCCTTTGCCGTGACGGGCATGGAAACCTATACCGAAGAAGAGAACCCGAATATTGCCTACGAAGTCGAGGGCACGTTCGACGTCCCCGACTACACGGTCGAGACCACCGTGGGCCCCAAAACGGCCTACCTGCTCAACTGGGGCGCAGACGGTCTTCCGCAACAATCGGGCGTTTACAAGGCCCATTTTCGCGCGCGGGTGCCGCGCAGCGCGCTCTCCGGCACGCCCCACGGCGTGCTCTTGCACGGCCACGGCCTCAACGGCACCGACGCCCAGATCAACGTGTCGTTCTTCGACGAGATGGCCAATCAGGAGAAGCTCGTCATCGCGGGCTGCGACATGCTCGGCATGTCCCACGAAGACGTGGGCATCACGCTGGAGATGCTGAATGACATGTCCGACTTTCCGGTGCTCGCCGACCGCCTGCACCAGGGCGTGCTCGACTACGCCTTCCTTGCCAGGGGCATGAAGGTAGGCTTCGACAAAGTACCCGAGATCGCGGCCACCGGGGTCGTCATCGATCCGACATCCATCTATTACAGCGGCATCTCCCAGGGTGGGATCTTCGGCGCCACCCACATGGCCATGAGCCTGGACATCACCCGCGGTCACCTCGGCGTCCCCGGCAACAACTACTCCACCTTGCTGCCGCGCTCCCTCGACTTTGGCCCGTTCTTTTTGCTGCTCAGCTACGTCTACCCCGACGCCAGGGATCGCGTGCTCCTGCTCGGCGTCATCCAGAACCTCTGGGATCGCACCGACCCCGTGAGCCACTACCGCCACATCTCCGCGGAGCCCTACGCCGGCACGCCGAGCCACGATGTGCTGCTCGCCTCGGCGAAGGGCGATTGGCAGGTCGCTTTGATCACCAACGAGGTCGCCGTGCGCAGCGACGTGGGCGTCGCCCTCCTTCCCAACTACGGCAAAGACGTCGCGTTGGTCGAGCCCACGCCCTACCCGCACATGGGCTCGGGCCTCGTCAACTACGACTTCGGAAACCCCTGGCCGCCGCCCGGCGACCTTCCACCCTACGACGAGGTCGGTGATCCCCATGGATCGCCGCGCGAGCTACCCTGGCACAACCAGCAGATGGTGCACTTCTTCCGCACGGGTGAGATCATCGACGTGTGCGGCGGCGACGGTTGCACCCCCGACTGACGTTCGAACGCCGCGCTCACGCGCGGGTGGTCGAGCCCCGCCGCTCGCGCAAGGACTCGGTGAGCTTGTCTTTCGCGGGCGCGGGAAGGAGCTCGGCCAACTGTTGCGCCTGCAGGGCGAGGCGCCTTTCGACGGCCGCCCGCGCGTCCCTCTCCTTACCTACCACGCGCGTGGGAAGGATCACGAGACCGGCGCTCACGACCGCCAAAAACAGCACGCTCCAGGTCTCTTCGAAGTTGACCGCCTGGGGTAAGATCGTGATCGTCCCGTTCGAAAATACCCAGGAAGCAGGCACGAGCCCGAGGTAAGGCGCGGCGATCGGCGCCAAGACGGCCAACACGCCGAAGCTCGTCGCGAACATGCGCATGCGCGGCCCAAGCCCGATAGCGGACGCGATGACATTGGCAGCCACCAGGGCGGGTGCAAAGACGAACGGCCCGAACAAGGCGCTGACCATGGCGAAGCCCACGGACGAGAGAAGGAGGATCGGCACCCCCCATCTTTCGTCGGCCTCGCGGCGGTAAGAAGCGAAATAGGCGATGCCAGCGGAGCCCAGCAAGCACGCCATGGCGAGCGCCAAGAGCCAAGGCATGCGCACACCGAGCAGCGCCGCCACGCCCAGGTTCAAGGTGACCATGACGTAGGTTTGGGCCGCTCTTCGCGCGGTTTTTCGCACGGACTCGCTCTCGATGCGACGCACCGCGGCCTCTGTCTCGGGCGTCCTTACCGTCGGCACGTAGGTCAACAGCTCGGCCATGGCCCGCAGAGCGGTTGGGTTGTCGCCGTGGAGGGCCAGGGCCTGCATGACCTCCCGCGCGGCCCGCTCGCGCGCCGCCTTGGAGGCCGTCACGTCGCTGGTCTCGCGCAGCTCGGCGAGGGCTTGGATGGCCGCGTAGGTGTGGCGTTTGGAGAGCGCGATGCGCTTTACGCGGTCCCCGGAGCTCTCCAGGTAGCGCTGGATCTCCACGTGCAGCTCCTCGGCGCTGCGCATGCGATCGTCGGGCATGCGGGCGGTGGCGCGCAGGCAGATTGCCTCCAGCTCAGGGGCGATCTGGATGCCTGGACAGCGCAGCGAGATGCGCGACTCGTAGCCGCCGGCCAGGGTCGCAAGGCGCACCTCGGTGTCCGAGTCACCGGGGATGAAGCGCTCGAGGGTAAGGATCTCGAACAGGATAGCGCCGAGCGCGAACACGTCGCTCTGGGGGGTCACCGCGCCTTCGCCGAGGGCCTGCTCGGGCGACATGTAGCCCGGTGTCCCGAGCACCTCGCCCACCGCGGTGGCCGTGTACGGATCGTCGATCGTCAAGCTCTCTTGCACGGGTGTCGTCGACTCTTCGGGGCTCATGCGCTTGGCGATGCCCCAGTCGAGCAGGCTGACCTCGCCGAACCTCCCGAGCATGATATTGGAAGGTTTCAGGTCGCGGTGGACCACGCCGTGCTGGTGGGCGAACGCGACCGCCAGGCAGATGCTGTCGAACACGGTCAACAGCCGGTGCTGCGAGTACTCTTCGAGGGCCGCGCGGTCGCCGCCGCGCAGATCCCGCAGCACGTGGTAGAGCGTCGAGCCTACGAGGCGCTTCATGGTGAAGTACACGAGCCCGTCGGGCCGCACGCCGATGTCGTGCACGGGCACGATGTTGGGGTGCTCCAGTTGACCTTGCACCCGCGCCTCGAACAGGAAGCGATTGCGGAGCTTCGGGTTGGCGGCGGCCGAGGGACGCATGACCTTCATCGCCACGCTGCGCCCGATCCGCTTGTCGGTGTACAGGCGGACCTCGCCCATGCCCCCTTCCCCAATCAGCGCGCCCTCGATGTAGCGCCCCTCGAAGCCGTCCCCGGTGTAACCTGACCGGTGGGGAGGCGGCCCCGCCGAGTCACGACGGGCCTGCGGAGCTTCTGCGATCGTAGCGTCCCCGGGCAGCAAGGGGAGGTCGGACTTCGGGACGGCCGGCGGGGGTGGCAGTTGGGACTCGAAACGACGCGTGATCGTCTCGGGCTCACCCGGGTCGTAGAAGGCAGGTACGGGTCGTTCGAGGCTGTGCAGCGTCTGTTCGAGCAGCGCGACCCGCGCCCTTGCCTCGTCGAGGTCGCGCAGCAACGTTTCCCGGTCCGGGGGCGGGATCATCGCCCGAACATACCTCCAATTGGGGGCTCCGGATCAAATCAACGTAGAACTTCGAGCCGCTTTTTTGGCGCGAGGACTTCGGAGAAGAAGTCGTTGCC
>CAYLJT010000123.1:0-13659 GCA_964383995.1 uncultured Polyangiaceae bacterium | reverse complement strand
GGTCTGCCCTACCCACTCCACGAAGGTCTGGCGAAGGAAGGTGGGGGGAGACCAGCGCCAGTGGACCCATTTTTTTGTCGCTGCGCTCGGTCACAGGTGCCACGCCGGCGTAGCACTGGAGCGCTTCGGCAGTTGGAAAGCGTTCTCGGTGTTCACCGAAGGCCGCGAGCAGCCGGGCTGCGAAACGGGGTCCTGCGCCCGGCAGGGCGCGAAGGAGTTGGTAGTCTGCGAGCCGCCCGCAAACTCGGTCAATCTCGGCGTCGAAGCGTGCGATGGCCTGACACACGGCGCGAAGCTGAGGGACCGAGGCCTGGACAAGCAAGCGTGCGGCAGCGATGACGGCGTTGTCCGTGGTGAGGGGTTGCTCGGTGCGAATCTTGACTATCCGCTCTTCGATCGTCGAGGGGCGTCGGACGTTGTGCTCGTGAAGGAAATCGAGGAGGGTTTTCTCTCGCGCGCGTTGGGCGTCATCGAGGGTGGGCCAGCGTTCGAGGAAGCCCGCAAAGACCGCGGTTTCCTTGTCTGGAAACCAAGCCCAGACGTTCGGCGGACCTCGCACCTGCAAATCGTCACCCAATTCAGTTGCGCAACGTCAGGAAGGCCGGGCTGAACTCGTACCGGGGTTGCACACATGCGCCCTAGATATCTTGCTCGATTTGTCCTTGCCTATGCGCTCCCCTCTGGACTGGCAGCTTGTGGCCCGGGCACCAAGGCCGACTTCGTTCGAACCGACAACGCATTCACTTCAAAGCCCGCAGAATCACTGCCTCCCGCGTACATCGACGAGCTGCCTGAGCGACCATTTCACTCGGTGGGCGTTATTGAGGTCATCGGACCTGGCGCTTCGCTGAGGCAACTGGTCGAAGCTGCGCGGCAGAAAGCAATGGACATTGGCTGCGATGCGATAATCGAGCGCAACGCGACCACGAGCGGAATTCACCTCCCCCCAGATTCCAAGCGATGGGTGGTCGAACAGTCAATACCCCTGCGACGTAGTCGAAGCCTTTCGCCGGCGCTGTCCGGCCCGCGTTCACTTTTCGCCGCCACCACGCCCGTCTACATTCCTCAGCCCGTTTTCGTTCCAGTGGGTCCGGTGCCGCGTCGCGAGTTCCTCTGCGTTCTGTTCGACCTGTTCGACCACAGCGCCGACGCGCGGCCGTCCCCATTGGTGGAAGAGGACCCGCGGGTCGGACTCGGCGAGCTCATCTGGTCAAGACTTGGCGGCGCGTCTTGCGATAAGGTTGCCGCGCTCCTTGAGAAGGATTCGCAATGTACTCGGAGCCAATGCGCCGCACCACTCGCGCTAGCCGAAGAGTTTCTCGCGCGTTGTGCTCAACACGAGGCAGCAAACAAGATCGACCTCTACCGCGAGCGGTGGACCGCGGAACCCCCGCCCACGGTAACCTGCATTCATGCCCTGAAACGCGCTCCTCGATCCAAGGAGGCGGCGGCAAATTATGCCTCGGTGTGCTTGAAGGACCGTGAACCTGGCGCTGTCGAAGCTCGGCTTCTCGGACGGCCCCCCCAATGATCCTTAACCATGTACGGATGCAAGAATCCATGCCATCACGCCGCCCCATCCCGCCGAACAAACCGCTGGATCCGACGAAGCCCTGCGCCTACCTTCGAAGCCACCTTCTGACGAACAGAATCGTAGTCTTACGTCGCCTAGCCTGTTCCACGGGCTTCGCGGCTGAGCGGTCAGCCGTTCGGCAGGTAGACCAAATCGTCGGAGACTGGTTGAGATGATCTCTTGGATAAGACGGCTACTGTTTGGTACACCGGAGGCACCAGCACCGGCACGGGAGCCCTTCCGACTCGCTGACGCAAAAGCACTTTTTAATGAGTCGGCTCTTGCCGCCGAGCAAAACGCGAGGCAACCGTGGGAAGCCACGGGAGACATTTCGTTGGACCTCGTCATGTTTGCCGCCGAGGGGGCGCTTGAGAAGGTGGATCGATTGCTGGCGAGCGGCGCAAGTCCAAATGCGCGCGCACCTGATACGCGACTCCTGGTCGGTCCTCCGCCCGGCGGGCTCCCAGCGCTGCACGCCGCCTCCCGCCGAGGGCACGCAGACGTCGTTGTTCGATTGCTTCACGCAGGGGGCGAAATCAACATGCGCGACCAGGTCGGCAATACGGCGTTAAGCGAGGCAGCCGCATCCGGCCACTCTGACCTCGTGGGGGTGCTGCTTGCAGCAGGGGCGGAGGTGGACCCGAAGGGGGCCTATTATAGCGCGATGCCCCCCGTCCTTACTCCTGGATACACTCCGCTGATGCTTGCGGTCAAGGCAGGACATCTTGAGGCTGTGCAGGTGCTCTTGGCCGCGGGAGCAGATCCGAATGTGAAAGCCGACCTTGGCTCAACGTCGCTGGTGGATGCAGCTGAGGAGAGCGCCGAAATAGTACGGTGCTTGCTTGATGCAGGCGCCGACGTTAATGTGCGGCTCGACGACGGTTCGACGGCGCTCATCGCGGCGGCGCTGATGGGAAATGTCGACACCACGCGCGCTTTGATCGACGGAGGTGCGGACGTCAACCTGCGAGACGACGAGGGGAAGACGGCGGGACACTGTGCCGCGGAGGAGGGCTACGTGGAGATTTTAGCCCTGCTGCTCGACGCAGGCCTTGACGTCCGCGCTCAGGACCATCAGGCTCGCACGGCGATACAGGCATCGGAGCCGTGGCCCGAAGCGCATCGTTATCTCTTGACTCGGAGTGGGGCAGAACAATGAGCGTTGCTGGACCGCTTCGTACCACCGCCGAGCTATCGGTCTCGACGGCCTACTGCCTTCGTTGCGTACTGCCCAACAAGGGTTCGCTGCCGACCCACGCCATCGGTCACCGGCTTTGCGGGCTCCCTCAACCCGCGCAGGTTATTGTGAACCGCTCGGCGGGCCCCGTGGAGCGCCCGTAAACAGATGCATGGATGTATGAAGGTGGCGCACGGAACGGGTGAGAATAGTTGCTTGGTGTTCGTAGGACAAACAGCGATCCACAACTTGACTCTTGGTTTGTCTTTGATCCGTACCAATTCGACCTCGAGCTCCTTGGGAAGGTGAGCAAATGAGAGAAGTACAACCATGGTCTCTGGATAACGCCGCGCTCCGGTTCATGTGGAGGTGGCCGTTGGCGCCGCTCGCCCTCGCCGTCGTCGTCCTTCTTGGAGATGTTACCTACAACGGCGATTGGCCATTCCCATGGCTGCCGGTGAAACTCGCCTACTTCCTAGCCGCCCTCACGATTGCGGGTCTCATCCACTTACTCGGGCGTTGGCTCCGGCGCGGAAGCTGGCTTGCATGGTTTTGCACGGTCTGTTTCACCGCGATTATTGCGGAGCAACAGATCCTTGGCGCCTTTCGGTTTGCTCTTGATTATGGGTTCCAGGGTGTGTTCCAGGGTGAAAACGACGCGGTGAACTCCGTCTATACGATGTTCGGACTCTGGTACATTTCCCTAACGAAGGCGCTTGTCGCTGAGCTTTTCTACTTGATTCGCAAGGACGCGATTGTTGCGCTTGGATGCAAATGGAGCTTTTGACTTGGCTTGGAGCAAGACTCGGGTGCAGCTCTGCGTGAAAGTGCTGCCGAACGTATGGCTGAAGCGGTCCGCTGAGCGGCTGCCGCTCAGCTGCGTCGGGACGCCGGACCAGTCACGCGGCGCGCAGTCTGGGGCCGACGGCGACACCTTTACCGGCTCGCGCACCTTTCCCTCGACAAGGTCTGCGAGCGCCGCTCCTGGACCCCGCGTCTTCAACGCCGACTCGACCGGACGGACCCGGGAAACTGCAAGGTCAACGAGTCATCGTGGCAAGATAGGACAGGAACAATGGGCCACCCGACCATGAAGGAAGTTTTTGCGGAACTCAACGCGTTGCCGGGCTGGCGTGCATTGTTCGTGTTCCCCGCGACAGCCACTGATCAGCCCACGCTAATTCGATATATGCCGTGGCTCGAGACCCGCGGCCAAGGGGTGTTGACCGCATTTTTTCAGATGCCACGCTCGATGGTTCTCCTCGCTGGAGGTGCGCTTTCCGACACACAAGGTGCACAGCTTTTCGCGCTGCACGCGGATATGAAACATCAAGGTGTTCGAGCGCTGATTGTGCCGCCTGAAACCGCCGCGCTGCCACTCCTTCAGTGCATGTTTGACGAAGGAGTGCAGCCCGCGCCAGCCAAACGATGGTCCCGCGCGGAACCCATCGCAGTGCTTGCCGTGCTTTGCTTGTTCGGCGCAGGAATTCTCTGGGCAAGTCTCCACTACAAAAACTTCAAAACGCTCTCGGCGCTCGGTCCGTTTATCATTTGCGTGAAGGTGACTATTTACCACTATTGGCGTCGCGGCACCCTCGAAACTGAACCCTACCAGCATGCCGCAGCTGCGTGGTCGCACCTCGTTTCGCAGCGACGCGCTGCACTTGAGCGCTTGTCGAGCGGTCGCGTCGGGCACGTATAGAACGGGCTCCTCGCAACAACCCAACGAATCGGTGCAGCACACGTAAGCCCTCGTACCCCTATCTAGCCCTCTGGGTCCTGAAAATGATCCCCAATTCAACCATCTGCTCCGACGCGAACTGAGACGCTATGCCCGCAAAAGGCCAAGCCAGGCGCCGGCCTACCCGGCGCCAGAGGGAACACGCATGACAGGAACAGTGCCACCGACCTGGCGCATCAAGACCTGGGACCGCTCCCGCGGATTGGGCACGATCACGTGTCCGCAACTTGGCGACCTGCCCTTCGATGGCCATGCGGCGATGGTGGACGACTTCGTCCTGGACGAGGCCGTGCATGTCGAGCTTCAGCCCACGGGTGGCAGCTACCGAGTTCGTCGAATCTGGCCAGACGACCCGCGATTCGTGCCGCTTGGACCGACTCCTGCCGCCCCTCCATTGCGTGTTGACGCGGCGACGCGCGCCGCCGTGGAGCTCGCTCGGGTGCCTTCTGCGTTGGACTTCCGAATGGTACGCGCGGTCCCCGACGTGGTCGTTGAGGGTGACGACGACTGCTTTGCCTACGGTCACTTTGTGGAGCTCCACTTTACAGACGTGGAGTATCTTGAGATGCCGCGTGCGTGGGGCGGCAAGAGCTTCCGGCTGGCGAACGACACGGAGCGCGCGTATCTGGGAACGCGGACCGAGCTCGGAGAGCAGACGATCGCGGTTCGGATCGTTGACGATGAGGACCGAATCTACTTTCTGACATGCGCCGAGCTTCGTTGTAAGACCGGCTCCTTCAAGGGCACGGTGGGATGACGAAGATGACCCGACGAAAAAAGCGAACGGCAAGCGGAAGCTCGGCGACTCAACATTGGCCTTGCCCGGAATCGCCGCACTACGCAAAAGTATCGGCCATGACTCGTTTGAGCGCATGATCCACGGAGTCGGAGGTTCACTTTGCCACTTTTCCTCGATATCCATCCAGAAGACCGAACGCTCACCGTCGCCGAGGGGACCCGACAGGCCAACATACGCGTCCGACTCCGGGGAGAATTCTCGCTTGGGGTCGACGCGGTTCGAGTCTGGTACGTGGTTGCACCTGTATCGCACGTGCTCGGGGCCGCCGTCCTGGGAGCGACCTCAGGAGACTGGACGCCACCGGCGAGCGCAACGACGTCGATCATCCTCAGGCAGCTGCAGCAGGCGCTGGTGGCCGTCGGAACAATCGTGTTCACCAAGCCCGGCGAGCTTACCGTATCCATTCCGATTACGGATGACAACATCATGGAGTTCGGTGAACGCTTCACAGTAACTGTCGATATGAAGCCGCCGCTCCGCGAGAGCGTTCTCAATTCGGCACCGCCCCCAGTACCTGAAAGCCGCGTCGCCTCGATCCTAATTGAGGACAACGATTCCGTGGTGAGGTTTGCGACGGAGACGCCCGCGGTCGTGGTGGAGGGCGCGACGCTGCGAGTTCGTGTCTTGGCTAAGCGCGGCAATCCAAATCTGGCCCCCACTGTTCAATGTTCCCTTGCAGAAGGGACCGCCGTAGCCCCTTCAGACTTCGAACTGCTGGCGCCTGGAGGCGTGTATCACACCGACCCCGTCGACCTCGTCTTCATGCCGGGCGGCCCGAGTGGAGAGACACACGTCGACGTCCGCACCCGCGTCGTCGGCGGGGGCGACCCGACTGCTCCCAAGACATTGACGTTAAAGCTCCAGAATCCGGGCGGCGGCGCACAACTGGATCCACGGGGCCGATGGACCAAGATGGACGTTGAGATCGTTGAGTCTGATGTCGTGCTTCTTCGCGTCATGCGTCCGGCCCTCGTGCCTCCACCAGGAAGCTACGCTCCGGGAACGCCGGTCGAATTCTCGGTGGAGCGACTAGGTAACATGGAAGGTTCAGCGAGCGCTGAGGTGTGGGTCAGCGCCGGATGCGCCGGTGTCGCCGGTGGTGTAAGGGGAGAGCTGTTGATTGACGGCGTGCCGGTTGCCGGAATGCCCTTCCGCCTTGAGTTCGGTCCTGGCGAGCGCCGCCGCAAGCTCCAATTGCGCAGTGAGCCGGAGAACCGAACTCTTTCCGGTGTACGCGGACTGAGGGCCTATTTGCAGGGGCCCGTATCATCAATGCCGGGAATCACAGCATATGTTGGCGCCACTGACGTGTGCGTGCCCTATCATTTCACCTAGTGAATCGGCACCTGGTACCGAGAATGGAACGCATCGACAACTTGCGATGATGGAAGCGTCCTGTCCTTCCCGCTCCCAGTGACCCCATTCACTCGGCGCGCCGCGGCCGTGCTGGCACTTGTCGCAACGCGCACCGCCTCTACGCCGCGTGTCGTCCGCCCGAGTCGTGCGCGAAGGAGTCGTCCCTGAGGTCAGCGGCGAGGCTTTCGTTCCAATCCTTACTTCGCTTTGCCATGACTCCATGCCTCCTGATAGGCCCTCCAGTATCGGCGAGCCTGACGAATGTGGATGGCTGATACCGTACCTACTGGTATCCGCACGCTGACCTGACCTCACCACGATCCCGATAGAGACTCAACCGCTTCGGCAATGCTCAATCCAAAAAAGGCGTGCTCGCGCGCGGCACCGGCGGCCTGCCATATCCGCGCTCGCACGCGTCGCCACGCTCGGTCGCCTGCTCGGGGCTCTCGTCCAGCACCAGGCGGCGGAGGAAGCGGGGTAGGCAGTCGACGTTGGAGGACTCCATCCTGGCTTTCAAGGTGGTTACGTCGCGGGAGGCCATTTCGGTCGCTCGCGCTAGGTTCCAGATGCGCGCGGAGCGGTCTTCGGAGCCGCTGGCGATGAGGTTCCCGTTGGGGCTCCAGGCCACGGAGCGCACGATGCCTGGGTGACCCCGGAGCACCACGGGCTGGCCCTTGCCATCCGTGCTCCAGATGCGCAGCGTTCGGTCTTCCGATGCGGTGACCACGCGTTGGCCGTCGGGGCTGAACGCGGCGCTTGTTACGCTGTCGTCGTGTCCCGTTAGGGTCACGGGCTCACCCTTGCCGTCTGCGCTCCAGAGCTTGGCGGTCAGATCTTCTGACGTCGTCACCAGGTGTTGCCCGTCGAGGCTCCAGGCCACGCTGGTGACCGCGCGCTCGTGACCCTTTAGGACGAGCGCGCTGCCCGAGCCGTCGGCATTCCAGATGCGCGCCGTGTGGTCGCTCGACGCGGAGGCGATGCGCTTGCCGTCGGGGCTGTAGGCGACCCACAGCACCTTGCCTTCGTGACCTCGCAAGCTCAGCGGCTCGGCCTTGCCGTCCGCTGGAAAAACGCGCACCAGGCGGTCTTCACACGCGGTCGCGATGTGCTTACCGTCGGGGCTGAAAAAGGCGGCGTTTACCGCGCCTTCGTGCTCACGCAGCACGACTCCGGTGGGCTTTCCGGTCAAGTCCCAAAGCCGTACGGTCTTGTCCCATGCCGCCGTAATCACTTGCTTGCCATCGGGGCTGAAGGCCGCAAAATGCAGGTAGCCCGTGTGCCCGCGCAGCACCACGCTGGGCCCGCTGCCGTCGGTGCGGGTGATTTGCGCGGTGTTGTCGCCGATGGCGGTGACGACGTGCTCGCCGTCGGGTGAGAAGGCCACCGACCACACGACGTCGGCCTGGGGTAGGTTGACGAAACGTGGGTCGTTCATGGTGACGTTCCAGACGCGCACGATGCCGTCGTTGGAGGCTGTGACCACCTGCTTGCCGTCGGGGGAAAAGCGCGCCGACTGCACGTAGTCGAGGTGCCCGGCCAGCACGATGGGCAGACCCTTGCCATCCGCGCTCCACAGCCGCGCGGTCGTGTCCCAGGCGGCGGTGAGGATCCACTTGCCGTCGGGGCTCCAAAACGCCGAGCGCAGGTAGAGCGCGTGTCCTTGAAGCAGGTTGGTGGGCTCGCCCGTTTTGCTGTCCCAAATGCGCGCCGTCATGTCCACGCTGGAGGTCGCCACCCGGTTGCCATCGGGGCTGAAGCTCGCTGTGTAGACAGGGCCTCGGTGGCCGCGGAGCACGATGGGCTCGGTCGGAGCGTCGAGGGGGTAGATGCGGGCCGTACCGTCTTCGCCGCTGGTCAGCACGCGCTTTTCGTCTCGGTCAAGCTCCACGTACAGAAGCCCCGCGTCGTGGCCGCGGAGCACGACGGGTGGCTCCTTGCCGTCAACGTCCCAGACACGGGCGGTGCGGTCGCGCGAGGCGCTGATCACGTGCTTGCCGTCGCTCGTCCAGGTGACCCAGCGCACCTCGTCCTCGTGGCCTGCCAGGAGCACTGACCTTCCCACGCCGTCGGCCCGCCAAATGCGGACGTTGTTGTCCGCGGACGCGGTGGCTACCCGCTTGCCGTCGGGGCTGAAGGCCACATGCAAAACGGGACCCTCGTGGGCGACTAGCACGACCGGCTCGCCGCTGCCGTCGCTGCGCCAAATGCGCGCGGTTTTGTCGCCCGAGCTGGTGGCAAGGTAGGCTCCGTCCGGGCTCCAGTCGACGTCCAACACGGGGGCGGTGTGCCCCGACAAAATCACGGGTGCGCCGCGGCCGACGGAGCTCCAGATGCGTGCTGTCCAGTCGTCGGACGCGCTGGCGAAGCGGCTACCGTCGGGTGAAAACACGGCCTCTGTCACGGCGTCGGTGTGCCCCAGCGCGTGGTAGTAAGGTATCGGCACCTCCAGGGCATCGAGCGCGGTGTCTGCCCAATCGGCTCGTTCCTCCGGGTGCTCGACCTCCAAGAGCAACCTCATGGCAAAGCTCGCCTGGTGGCGCGTCATGATCTCGCGGGCCCCAGCGATCAGCGCCAGTTGTCGCGATGAGGCGCTCTGGACACCCAACTGCGCCCGCGCGTCTGTGGCAGCCATCTCTTGCGTCTTGGCGAAGATGCCGAAGCCACCCATGGCAAGGGCGGTGGCGACCGCGCCGAAGGCGGCCAAACGCGCGCGCCTTCGGCCCTGCTGCTCGCGCTCCAGCTCCTTCTGGCGACGCTCCTCGATGGCCAACGCCTCGGCTTCCTGGGCCTTCACGGCGCTCTCCAGGAAGGCGGTCTCGTCCGCGGAGAGACGCAACCGCGTGTTGCCCAAAAGCTCGGCGGCGCGCCTCAGCCGCGCACCTCGCAACAGGTCGTCGTCGAGCTTCCCACCGTCTACCCAGCGCCGGGCCGCGTGCCGCACTTCTTGACGCAGTGTCAAGGTCTCCCGGTCCTCGGCGATCCACTGGCGCAACGTCTCCCACTCGCGGATCAAGGCCTCGTGCGCCACGGCAATGTCGGCGCCGTCGGTGGACAGAAGGCGCGCGCCGATCCAGCGGTCGAGCTCGGCGGCGGCGCCTTCGCCTACGGACTCGAGCTCCGCGCGGGTGGCGTAGCGTCGGGTGTCGGCGACCCCGTCACCGAGCTGCACCAGGCGCTCGAAAATGCCTCGTACCAGGGCCTTTTGTGCTTCTCCTGTACACCCTGCCAACACCTCGTCGGCCTTCTTGGCGAGGGCCCCGCGCAGACCGCCGAGGGACTGCCAGGCGGCCCAGGGGATCTCGTCGCCGACCCGGCGTTCCCACAAGCCTTCCAGGGCGAACTCGAGCAAGGGAAGGTTGCTGCTGCCTTGACTCGCGCTGCCTTGGGGAGCGTCGGCGCCGCGCGAGCGTGGGGCCTCGTCGAGGGCGTCGAGGAGCGCGTCGGTGACCCCGGGGTCGATGCGTAGACCGACCTTGGCGGCGGGGCGGACGATGACCTCGCGCAGGGTCTCGCGGCTCATGGGTAGGGCGACGCGGATGGATGTCTCCACATCGGCGGCGAGGCCACGGTGGCTGTCGAGCACGGCGCCCAGGAAGTCGGCGCGCACCGTGACGATGACCACGAGCGGTGTGTCCTGCGTGTTCAACGCGTACACGAGGTTGCTCGCGAAGGCCTGGGCTTCCTCGCGTGTCTGCGCGATGCTGACCATTTCTTCGAGCTGGTCTACCACGAGCAAGAGGCGGGTCTTCTTCTTGGAACTGCCAAGGCGGTCCTTCAAGACCGTGGCGAGTGTCTCGGACTTTTCGCGCAGCGCGATGACCACGCTGCTGTCCGCGTCGCTCACCGTGGTCTGGCGCCAGGCGCCCGTGTCGTCCGTGGTGGAGACCGACGCCAGCACCGCGGACAGGGCTTCGCAGGGGCGGGGTCCCGGGCGCATGATGCGCACTTGGAAGGCCCCCTCGCCGAGCGCACCTTCCAGGATCGCCGGCACGATGCCGGCCATGACCAGGGAAGATTTTCCGGAGCCCGAGGCGCCGACCACCGTCAAGAGGCGCTCGCCGCCGCGCAAGACGTCGAGCATGCGGCGCGCCTCGTCGTCGCGGCCGAAATAGAAACGCCGATCCCGCGGCGTAAAGGGGCGCAGGCCGCGGTAAGGTCGGATCACGAAGGGCCGCTGATCGCCCGTCGCCTGGGCTCTGGCGTAGAGTTGGAGGGACGCCCACTCCATGTCCTCGCGCGCCTTTTCGACTTGCTCCCGGGCCTCCACGAAGGCGTCTTCCAGGGACAGCGGCGTTTGCAGCAGGTGGCGGTAGAGTGTCTCGGTCAATAGCACCGAGCCGTCCAACGACAGAGGAAAGCGAGAGGCGATGACCGCTGGAATGCCGACGCGGTGAAGGGCCTGCGCCACGCTCCCCAGGTGGTTACCCGGCGTGCCCGCGCCCGCGCCGTGGCAGGCGGCGATCACCACCAGGCGCAGCGTCCGCGCGTGCGGGGCGAGGGCCTGGGCCAGGGCCCCTGGATCGACCACCACGGGGCTGCCCTCGGTGCCATTCCAGACCAGTCCGTAGGCCTCTGTGTTGGAGGTCAGTCGTCCACCATGACACAAGATGTGAAGGACGCGCGGCGGCTCCCCCGCGGCGAGCACCTCTTGGAGGCGCGGCAAGGACACGTTGGCCACCACGTCGCGCGACTTGTCGAAGGGCACCTCGTCTTTGCAGGCCGTGCGCAGCGCGGTCAGGTGGGCCGTCGCCGGCACCGAGCCACCCGCCGCCGACCACGCGAACACGATGCGCCCCCCCTCCTGAAGCGCAGCCGTGTCGGGCCTGGCGGTCTCCGTTCCAGGCCATTCGTAGCGGACCAGGCACTGGTCGATGGCCCCGAGGTATTGACCTGTATTGCCCAGCGTGACGAGCTCCCACGGCAGGGCGTACATCTCGGCCGCCGCCGAGCGCACCGTGATGCGCACCTGACGACCCGCCGCAAGCGCCTTGCTGATGATGCGCTCCTGGAGCCGCCAGCCCGCCGCCGTCAGGAAGCTACGGAGCAGCTCGCCGAAGCGCTGGCGCAGGGCGGGGTCGGGCCGCGGGAGCTGCATCGCCGCGAGGTCGGCCAAGGTCTCTGCGGTCCATGGGAAGATCGCGCTTTCGAAGGAGCCGTCTTCGCTTCGGACCAGGTAGGTCTGCGCCTCGAACTGGAATGCGTAGGGGTCACCCGCGTCCTTCGCGCGGGCGAGCTCCAGGGTCAGACACAGGGGGCCGACCTCGGCCGTCAACGCTCCGGCCCTTCGCGCCAAGACCACCCGCTAGCCCAGAGGAACCTACGCATCAGCGACCTGCCCTCTCGCGCTCGAAGGCGGCCAGATCGCGCTCCAGCCGAAAGCCTTGCTCGGCGCGTGGGCTGTTTTGCAACAGCGTCGCGCAGGCGCCCTCCGGCGGGGCTTCGACGTCAACCCCCTCGCAGGGGAGGGCCATTGTTGTGTAGTCACCGCGGGTCGCCCACAGGCTGTCTCCCGGCAAGAAACTGTATTCGATGCTGGCTCGCGCGACCTCTTTCAAGGCAGGGTAGTCGAGCCCCTGGTCGACGACGGCGCGGGTGTAGTCGTCGGTGATGTTGCTGCCGAACAGGGCGCCGTCGTCGGTCGACAGGCTGACCGGGACGCCGTGCTCGCGGTAGGCGTTCAAGGGGTGTTTGTCTCCAACGGCGTCGAGCAGCAAATCGTTCGAGGTAAGGCAAATCTCCACGGCCACCCCTGTCTCGGACATTTCGTTCATGAGGTCGATGGGCCCCTCGCCCTCGGTCTCGCTCAACACCGAGACGCCATGCCCGATGCGCTCGGCGCCACCCACCTCCACCGCGCGACGAATATGGTAGGTGAGCTCGTGTTGGTCTTCGGCCGACAAGAAGGCCGCGCTGAGCTCGCCCGCGTGCAGGGACACGCGGACGGGAGCCCGCGACGGATCGGACTGATTTTGCGTCCTCAGCACGGCCAGTGCGGCCATCTCGTCTTCGTAGGCCGCGAGCGAGGTGCTGTCCTCTTCCGGCTTGACGATGTTGAGCCCCACCATGCTGGGCGACACCTGGGCCAGCTCGTAGGCAAAGACCCATTGTCCAAACACGTATTCTTTGGTTTGGATACGGCAGGCCGACATCAGCCACTGCACACCGACGTTGCACGCCGGCTCTTCGAGGGCGGTGCCGCACCTCAGAAACTCGTCGGTGCCCGCGGCCCAGGCCGCGATGTCCGCTCGCGACGTCTGGACGGCTTCGATGAAGGTCGGCTCCGCGAGCAGCGCTTCGCGGGCTGACAAGAGGTAAGCTTCGTCCCAGGGCGTTTTGGCGTCCATCAAGTCGATGGCCAGGTAGCCGGCGACGTAGGAGTCGAAGTCGTGTTGCAGCTCCAGGTAGCTCTGGCCGTTGTCGGCAGCAGCGCGCATGGCCTCGGCCATGCCCTCTGGAAAACGGTGCTTGCCAATCACCGGGTAGAAGAGCCCAAAGGTATCGAAGAAGTGCTCGTGCCGATCGAACACGTCGCCTTCGAAGCCGAGCAGCGACCAGGCCGCCACGATGTCACGCTGCAGCTCGCTCCCCGGGGTCGCCTCCGACATCGCGACCGAGCCCTCCGCACAGGGGCTGCTCGATGCGCTGAAGGTCGTGGTGTTGATACACAAACCGTCTTCGTTGCCCCAGCGAACCAGCGTTTCGGGCTGAATCGAACCGTACAGGTGGTTGTGCAGGTCTCCGCCCTTGGGCATGGTCTTGAGAAATTCGGCGACCGCGACGGGGTCGTCACCCAGGTCGGAGAGCTCCTGCGCGACCCTCTCCTCCCGGGAGACCTGGAGGGGAGACAGGGTTTCCAGAGAGCACGCCGTCAAGGCGAGGGCGGGCAGCAGGGCAAGTCCAGATGAGAGCCTCATGGTCACCTTCGAGGGGCGTACGGGCGATGCACGGGGGACGATAGCGGCGAATATAGAAGGCCCGGGTCACGAGGTGCAAGACAATCGCGGTGATTTGAC
>CAYLJT010000122.1:0-13670 GCA_964383995.1 uncultured Polyangiaceae bacterium | reverse complement strand
GCGACGATCAACGGGATCGCTTCGACCGTCGCGGTCACATCGCGCAGCGCGTAAATGCGCTTGTCAGCGGGAGCGATGCGCGGTGTTTGGCCGATGAGGCACAGACCGACGTCCGCGATGATCTCGCGAAAGCGCTCCACGGAGAGGTCGACGCGAAACCCGGGGATGGCTTCGAGCTTGTCGAGGGTGCCGCCGGTGTGTCCGAGACCGCGCCCCGAGACCATCGGTACTTTGGCGCCGCACGCCGCCACGAGCGGTGCCAGGCACAAGGAGACTTTGTCGCCGACGCCGCCCGTCGAATGCTTGTCCACTTTGCCGCCGGGGATGTCGGACAAGTCGATGACGTCGCCCGAGCGGAGCATGGCGTTGGTGAGGCTCACCGTCTCGTCGGCCGTCATGCCGCGAAAGAAGACCGCCATGAGCCAGGCGCTCATTTGGTAGTCGGCCAGCTCGCCCCGCCCGAGGGCCTCGATCAGGCGTTGAATCTGCGCGTCGGTGTGGGCGTGACCGTCGCGTTTCTGGGCGATGAGCTCGACGAGGGTTTCCATGGGGAAACGGCTGTGTACACCGGCTCGCGAAAAAGGGGCAAAGACGCGGGCCTCGCCCTGATGTTCGCTGCAAAGGCGGTATAAGAGGGCCAGAGTGGTTCTTCTCCGAGAAGAAGGAGCGTCATGCGTCGAGGTTTGAGCTTGTGGTTGGGGCTTTTGGTCGTCGCGCTCGCGGGGTGCGACAAGGCGGAGCCGCCCGCGGACGGGATCGGGGCGAAGCCCACGGCGACCCCAGGGAGCACGGCAAATACCGCTGCTTCCGCCGCGTCGACCGCGGTTGTTGCGACGCCGCCGCCAGCGGCGAGCGCGAAGGTCTTCGATTGCGGCGAAAAGGGGCAGAAGACCTGCCCGATGCAGGGTTGGATGAAGACCGTGATGGGCGCCGCGGTGGCCGATGAGGACGCCGACAAGATCGCCGCGGCGCTCACGACCGTCGCGCAGAAAGACCCCGGATTTCCCAAGTGGAAGGCCATCGCCACGGAGGGCGCCGAGAAGGCCAAAAAGGGCGATGTCGACGGCGCAAAGCAGTCCTGCAAGGCGTGCCACGACCTCTACAAAAAGACCTACGTCACGACCATGCGTGACATGCCCTGGTAGCCGAAAAGGCAAAGGCCCCACCCGGGGGGTGGGGCCTTTGGAGCTCGAGGCCGCGGGGCCGTCGAAGCGGGGGGCTACAGCGTCGGATCCGTCGAGAAACAGCAGCGGAAGCCGGTGTCGTAATACTCGAAGGTGTTTGATACGGCGTAGAAGTCGTATTGGCACGTTGCGCCCAGCTCGTCCTGCGTGAGGAACGAGCCACCCATCAAGTTGTAGACCTGCGCCGACGCAGTGCAGAAACCACCGGTGCAAGTGCCGCTCAGACAGGCGCCTCCGGCGCTACAGGCCGCGCCCCCGGGGAGCTTGTTGCTGATTGTGATTTCCCGGAGATTGCCAGTGATATTGAACACCTTGCCGTTGTTCGCGTTGTTGCCGTTGACCGTGGTCAAGTCGGCGTAACAGTTTTGGAGCAAGGGGCTGCCTGTGGTCAACAGACCGTCTTGATTGCCCGTGGCCACGGGATCGAAGTCGTACGTGTTGCCCAAGTTGCAGAACTTGGTGGCGGTCGCCGCGGTGGCGCAGGGCGCGGGGAGCCCCGACGAAGGCGCGTAGCCCCACGTGCAGTTGATGGTCTGGCCGCAACCACGTTGGTACTCGCCCAAAACGAGGCCCGCCGTGATTTGGCCGCTCGTGCAGATATGTCCGCCAATGGCGCTGCAGGTCTGTTCGACCTCCGTGGGAGTGACGTTGAACCACGGGATTTTGCCAGGCTCGGAGCAAGCGATCGTCTTGTCGAGCGTCTGCCCCGCGGGGGCGGATGAGTGATAGCCGTTGCCTGACCCGGGCACACTGCTCGTCGCGTTGGGCCGGCTGGCTTCGTACGCGGCGATCCAGAGGGCCGGGTTGGCATTGGTCTTCACGACCGAGGGCTTGACGAAGAACGTCGCGTTGCTGCCCTTCGACAGGTAGGTCTCGTCCGTCGAGCCATCGCAATCGTTGTCGATGCCGTCGCAGAACTCGGTGCAGCCGTTGGGCAGGTTGGCGCAATTGGCCTTCACCGCCGTGCACTGCGTGGCTTGCGCGCCGTTGCAGGCGAATACGCCTGTCGTGCGACAAGCTCCGTCGCCGGGGATCGGATTGGCGTCGTCGCTCGCACAAGGTTGATTGTAGTTGGCGACGTTCTCGTTGAGCGCGCCATCACAGTCGTTGTCGAGCGTGTCGCAGATCTCGGTGGCCGATGCGCAGTTCGGGCTGCACACGCTGTTGGGGAACCCGCACACCCAGCCCTGGAGCCCCTGGCAGGTGACCGTGACTTGGCTCGTGCACTCGGCCGTGAGGGCCGACGGGCTGACGCCGCAGACCTGTACGGGGGACGGGGCTACGACGCCTTCGTCGATGACACCATTGCAGTTGTCGTCGATACCGTTGCAGGTCTCTTGGGCCTGCACGAAGGTGCACGCGTACTCGCAGGTTTGGTTGTTGTCGAGGTCGAAATATCCGGCCTGGCAACCTTGGAACTGGCATGTCGCGTTGATGCACGCCCAGGCCGAGTGGACCGCGCCAGCGTAGCAATCGTGGCCGCATGAGCCGCAGTTGGCGACGTCGTTCTGGAAGTCGGGTTGGTTGTTGAGAGAGCCGTCGCAATTGGCATCTACGCCGCAGGTGTCGACGGCGCTCGTGGGGCCGGTCGAGCCCACGCAGACGATGCTACCGCCCTGGCAAGCGTAGGAGCCCGCTTGGCAAGGTTGGGGCACCCCAGCGGGCGGCGCGGGCGGCACGTTGCAGGCGCCGATGCTGTCCGAAGGCGGCATGCCGTTCGTGCTGTCGATGACACCGTCGCAGTTGTCGTCGACGCTGTTGCACGTCTCGACTTGGGGCCCAATCGCGCCAATGCAAACGAGCTGGCCATTGATGCACTGCTGCGTTCCGGGGGAGCACGGGAAGATGTTCGCACCGCCGCACGAGCCCCCGGCGTCGATCGGGAAGTCGTCGATCATGCCGTCGCAGTCGTCGTCCTTGCTGTTGCACAGCTCGGACTGCTGATTTTCCTTCAGCACGTTGGGGCCCGAACAAGCAGCCACTCCGCCCACGCACTGCGTGATCCCTGCGTGCGCGGCTGATCCACACTCGCCATCCGGATCGCCGAAGCAGGACACACCGATGGTCGGGTCGGCGCCGAGGTCGTCCGTCGCGTCGACCAGACCATCACAGTCGTTGTCGAGGCCGTCGCAGATCTCGGTGCCACCGTTCGTGATGTCACAGGGGTACTCGCAGCCGTTGACGGGCACCTGATCCGCGTCCCACCAGCAGTCGCCCGGCCCGTTGCAGTCGCATTGGAAGGCGCATTGGGTGTTGTTCGGACCGCAGTTGCCCGCGCCCGTCTTTTGGCACACACCCGTGCCGTGGATGGCGCTGCACGTGTTGCCGCAGGCGCCGCAATCCGTCGCCCCGCACAGATCGACGTCTTCGTCGATCAGGCCGTCGCAGTCATCGTCCTTGTTGTTGCACTCCGAGTCGTCGGCGGCTCCCGTGTCGATACAGAAGTACTCGCACGTGATCCCGTCCATATCGAGATCGTAGTAGTCGTTCGCGCAGTCGTTGCACTTGCAGCCGCCCGCCGTGATGCCGGGGTTGTCGCTGGGCACGCACTCGATGCCGTTGGCCTCGCAGTTGGTGGCTACCGAGGTGCAGTCGTTGGTGCACGTCCCGCAGTGCTCGGGCTGACTGAAGTCGACGTCGTCGACGACCCCATTGCAGTCGTTGTCGACACCGTCGCAGGCCTCGACGCCCTCGTTGGTCTGCGTGCACTCGCCGCCACCGCCCATGCCGCCAACACCGCAGTTGAAGAGGCAGCCGCCCTCTCCTCCCTGACCCGTCGACGTGGTGCTCGTGACGGTGCTGCTTCCGCCGCCGCTACCGCATTCATCGAAGCAGAATGCCTGCGTGGTGCAGCCCGTGAGCCCGAAGAGCGCTGAGCCGAGGGCCACGCCCACGGCCACTGAAAGAGCCCTGAGAGTCGCCATCACGCCACCTCTTTCTGGGCGTTGCCGGGGTTCTTGCTGGCCCGGCGACGGAGCGCCAAGAGGGCCAGTCCGAGGAAGGCCAGCGCGCCGCGCTCGGCGTCGTGGCCATTGGAGCCGGCGGCCTCGCAGGTGCAGCCGCCTCCGCCGGTGGCGAGGCCCCACACGCCGCGCGGCGCGCTGCCGCCCGCGCCTGCGGTGGTCGAGGAGGAGCCGGATCCTCCCGTGCCCGTGCTCGTGCTTCCGCTCGAGGTCGGTGTCTCGAGGAAACAATCACCCTCGTAACAGCTCTGGGTTCCAGGGCAGATGACGCCCGCGCATGGATTGGGTCCGCAGGAACCGTCGACCGGGTCGCAGTAGGCGCCGTCGCTGCACGGATTGTCTGGGTCACAGGCGTCGTCGACGCAGATCGCCGGGGACTTTCCGAAGTCGCAAACCTGGCCGGCTCCGCAGGCCGGATCGCAGGGTGTCGCGCACGCGCCGTTCTTGCAAACTTGATCCGAGGGGCAGTCCACGTCGGCGCAGGAAGGTACGCAGACGGGCATGGTGTAGTCCTCGCTGGGCTTGCAGGTCTGACCCGGGCAGCTCTCGGGCTTGCAGGGGTTCTCGATGCAGACGCCCAGGGGTCCGCAGACCTCGGAGCAGCCTTCGCACGGGAAGTTGAAGCAGTTGATTTCGACGCATTTTCCAGCGTTCGCGCCGAAGTTCGTGCAGGCCTTGCCGGCGTCGGGGCCGGTGCAGGACTTGCCATAACAGGGCGTCTGGCAGCCCGCCGCGTCGGCGCAGGCGCAGGCCGGGATCGGCGTGCAACCGACCTCGGGGGGAGTGCCTTCGGGGGCGCACACCGTCGCGCCGTTGGCGTCTTTGACCACCTTGTTGAAGCAGTTGTTCGGACAGGGGTCGTTCACGCAATATTGCCCGAGGTCCTCGCCCGTCTCGCTCTTCGTGACGAACACGCAGGTTTGACCGCCGGGGCAAGGTTGAACCTCACCGTCGCAGGCCTGAGCGCACTGGCATCCATAGGGACCCGACACGCACTCTTTGCCCGCGCTGCACAGGGGTGTTCCGTCGGCGTTCACGTTGTCTTGCACGCCGTTGCAGTCGTTGTCGAGGCAGTCGCAGACCTCGGCCACCGGGTCCACGGCGCCCTCACACACAAAGGCTCCGTTCACGCAGTTGTAAAGACCGGGCATGCACTCGCCGCCGGACTGACCACATGCGTCGCCGATGTTGGCGGCGGGGGGCGGGCTCGGGTTGGCGGAGCCCGCGATCGAGTCGGGGCCGACGCCAGCGGTCTCGTCTGCGGTACCATCGCAGTCGTTGTCGATGCCGTCGCAGACCTCGGGGCTCGGGCCCACGGCGCCGACGCAGATGGTCTGACCCTGCGGCGTGCACTGGGTTACGCCTTGTTTGCAGGGCAGGTGCGAGCGGTCACCCGGGTAAGCCACGGTGTCGTAGACCGGGTCGCACACCGCGCCGGCCACACCGTTGTCGATGGTTCCATCGCAGTCGTCATCGAGGCCATTGCACACCTCGGGGGTGGGCGGAATGTCGCCTACGCAGTCCAGGGTGCCGAGCGCGCACTGCACTGTCCCGGACATGCACTCGCCGGTATCGCTGCCGCAGAGCTGCCCGACCTGGGGCAAGTTGCCGTCGTCGATCGAACCGTTGCAGTCGTTGTCGATGCCGTCGCACGTCTCGGAGGCGGGGCCGTTCGCGCCGACGCAGATCCATTGTTGGGCGCCGGCGCAGGCCAGCGTGCCGTGGTTGCACGGCGCGTTGAGGCTGCCGTTGCCCGTGCAGGTGCCGCCAGCGGGGGCGTCCCAGGACAGGTTCTGGAAGGTGCAGGTCACGCCGGGGATGGTCCAACAACCGTTTTGACCCACGAGCGGAGCGTCCGCCAAAGGCGCTTCGTCGACCGCGCCGTTGCAGTTGTTGTCGATGCCGTCACACACTTCCTGTTGAGGACCGATGCCGCCCTGGCAAACGAGCGCGCCATTGACACAGGCGGTCGTGCCGGGGGAGCAGGGAGGCGCGTTGAAGCCGCAAGGCTGTCCGACGCCGAAGGGGTTCTCGTCGACCACGCCATCGCAGTCGTTGTCGATGCCGTCACAAACCTCGGAGGAGGGGCCGATGAAGCCAATACACTGACCACCACACTGCTGGGTGCCTTGCTTGCACTGGCTGTTGGCACCGTAGTTCAGATTGGCCGGTTGACCCGCGGGGATACACGCGATAGGCGCGATGCCGTCGTCGATGATGCCATTGCAGTTGTTGTCGACGCCGTCGCAGGTCTCGGCAGCGGGGCTGTTGGTGCAGGGGTTGAAGCCGCCGCCGGCCACGCAGCCACCGGGCTGGGCCACCGGTTGGGCGGGCTTGCAGGTGGCTGTTCCGACGCAGTTGGCCGGTGACTGAAGGCCGCACGCCACCGGCGCCACGCCGTTGTCGGCGATGCCGTCACAGTCGTTGTCGCACCCGTCGCACACTTCGGGGGTCGAGACGACCAAGCAGCCCTGACACACGATGCCGTCGTCGATGGCGCCGTTGCAGTTGTCGTCAATGAGGTTGCAGACCTCGGGCGTAACGCAGTGGGCCGGACTGCCACACTTCGTCGTGCCTTCGTCGACCGTTCCGTCGCAGTTGTTGTCGACGTTGTCGCAGGTCTCTTTGGGGTTGAAGCAGAGCCAGTGCAGCGGGTCCGTTTGCTCGGCTGCCGTGGTGCAGGGCAGGAGCGTCAGGTTGCCCGAGGGGTTACCGGCGTTGATGGAGTTCTTGTAGCTCGTGATGCACGCCAGCCGCTCGGAGTCGAGGACCCAGGGGCAGCACGTCTGTCCGACATCGCAGTAGTGCGAATAGCCCTCATCGGTGCAGCCGTTGCAGTTGTTGTCGGCGTTGTCGCACGTCTCCTGGCCGACCGACGCGGAGATGATGTTGGAGAGCGCCGTCGCGAGCTGAGTCTCGTTGTCGGCCAAATAGGAAGCGCCCGTGCCGCCCGCCATGGCCATCTTGTCAGTGTCGGTGGGGGGCAAGCCGTTCTTGAAGTTGATGACGTAGACCTTCACCTTCCACGTCAGGCCGTCCTTCGTAAACCCATTGAAGAGCTGGGCGGCGGCGTTGATACTGGCGTCGTTGACGTTCGGTGCGGAGGTCGGGTCGCAGCCCTCGTCGCCCGCGGTGATGAGGATGACGTTGACGGAGCGACAGGCGCGCTCGCCTTGTGCGGCCGTCCCGAGAGGCGAAGGCGTCACCTGGTTGTTGGCGGGGTTGGTCCAGCCAACCGACAGGTACCGATGCATGTCGTAGAGAATGCCGGCCATCGGGAAGCGGGCGTTCGTGTCGGCGAAGAGCTCGGTGCTGTTGGTGCAGCTGTTGTCGGCCCAGCTCAAGACGGTAGGCAGGTTGCTGCCTGTTGGAGGCATGTTCCAATAGTCGTCGGGAGCGAGCGGCACGACGACGCTGGCGCCCTGGCGGGACGTCGACAGGGGGTCGGCGGGGTTGGGCTCGGGGCCGCACCCCGGGTTGCCGGAGTTACCGGGAAAGTCCGAGAACGCGCAGTTCGTGAAGCAGGTCGAGCTGCAGCCCGTCATGACGCGAGCGCCGGTCGCTAGACCCAGGTTGACCTGGCCGCCGAACGCGAGCGCCGTGTTGCGCACAGCACAGCGACCGTGTCCGAGGAGCGTGCTTCCAAAGCCTGTGCACGAGGACGGCGAGCCCGCCGCGGTGTTCATCTTGTTGGAGCTGTCGATCGCGATCATGAAGTAGGGCTTCGACGGCTGCGGCCACGCCGAGGGGTTCGGCGAAAGACATGCGGCGGGCTCCGCGGACGCGGTCGCGGGAAGCGCCAACGTTGGAACGGCGAGGCCGCCGACGAGCGCGAGCCCAAGGAGCGGAGCCTGCCACCTTCGGCTCTTCGGGCGTTGCTGCGGGGCCCCCATCGCAGGTGCTTCGACCGATTGTTTTGCGATGTTCACGCCTAGCTCTTTCGTCATGCCGTCCCCGGGACGCGCGGACCGTGCGCCAAAGTGGTTCGCCGATGCTCGCGACGCGCTGCGCCCAAACGTCGGTGTCCCATTGATGAAACCATAGTCTCACGGCAGGGCACGGACGTTCAAGCGCCGCGGGTTGGGGCAAGGAGCCGACGTCGTTGACACGGCCTAGCCGCGATTCGACGATGGTTCCCTTGTCTCGAGCCGGAAGGGCTGGCCTTACGGCGCATTTTTCCCCAAGGAACGCGGAATGGATTTCGACCTCTCCGAAGAGCAGCAGAAGCTCCAAAACGAAGCCATCAAGTTTGCCCAAACCCAGATCGAGGGCGACATGATCGCGCGGGACCGCGAGGGGCGGTTCAGCCGCGAAAGCTGGAAGCGGTGCGCCGAGTTCGGCGTGCTCTCCATGCCGATCCCGGCGGAGTACGGCGGCCTCGGCCTCGGGCTCACCACCCTCATCGCCGTCATGGAAGGGCTCGGCTACGGCACCCGCGATCACGGCCTTTTGTTCTCCCTCAACGCCCACCTCTGGACGAACTCGATTCCCATCCTGATCTACGGGACCGAAGCCCAGAAGGAGGCTTACCTGCCCAAGCTCAACGATGGCACGTACATCGGAGCGAATGGCGCCTCCGAGCCCGGCGCCGGGTCGGACATCTTTTCGCTGCGCACGAGGGCCGAAAAGAAGAGCGATCACTACGTGCTCAATGGCAGCAAGATGTTCGTCTCGAACGCGCCTGTCGCAGACACCTTCGTCTGCTACGCGACCCTCGACCCCGCCCGCGGACCCCTCGGAATCACTGCGTTTATCGTCGATCGCGACACCCCCGGTCTCACCGTCACGAACAAGCTCGATAAGCTTGGCTTGCGCACGTCGCCGATGTCGGAGCTCGTCTTCGAAGACTGCAAGGTGCCGATGAAGAACCGCCTGGGGCGCGAAGGTCGCGGCGTCGAGATCTTCGAATGTTCCATGGAGTGGGAGCGCGGCTGCATCCTCGCGACGTGCTTGGGCTCCATGCGCCGGCAGATCGAGGAGTGCGTGAAACACGCGCGGGACCGCAAGCAGTTTGGCCAAGCGATCGGAAAATTCCAGGCGGTCTCGAACCGCATCGTCGGCATGCGCGTGCGGCTCGATGCGGCCCGCCCCCTCGTTTATCGCATCGGTCTGCTCAAAGACCGCGAGAAGAACGCCTTTGCCGAGTCCGCCATCGCCAAGCTGTTCGTGTCGGAGGCGTACGTAGCTTCGTCCCTCGACGCCATCCGCGTGTTCGGCGGCTACGGCTACATGACCGAGCAGGAGGTCGAGCGCGATCTGCGCGACGCGGTCGGTGGCGTGCTCTATTCGGGCACCAACGACATCCAGCACAACATCATCGCGAAGTGCATGGGCATCGGCTGAGCGCCGTGCTCAGTCGTCGTCGCCGGGCGGCCAACCACCGCGGCTGATCCGGGCCGGGGGCTCGCTCGGCTCGGGCTCGGCCGCGATCGGCGGCGAGCTCGATGTGCGTCCGTTTTCGAGCAGGCCCGCGACCTGCTGACCCAGCTCTTCCAGGTTGGGCACGGAGCCGCGAGCCACGCTGCCCGTCAGGGCGGGCGGGATCGACGAGTTGCGATGATCGCCAAGGGCGTGTTTTTGCTCCAAAAATCGGAGCACGCTCGGACCCGCCGCGCGCTCGACCGAGGTTCGTAGGTCCGCCGGGAGGGTGGACTCGAAGAGCACCTTTTGACCCGTGAGCGGGTGTTCGGCCTCGATGCGGACGAGGTGCAAGAAGGGCCTATCGAGCCCGTGTTTTTCTTCGAAATAGCGGTTTGTCGGGGTGTGCCCGAAGCGGTCGTCGCCCAGGATGGGGTGGCCGATGGCGGCGAGGTGCCTGCGAATTTGATGGGGCCGCATGCCCTCGGGGATCACGCGCAGAATGGAGTGACCGCTCGCGACCGCGAGGCGGCGATAGCGGGTGCGCGCGGCGAACGCACGGCCGCCCTCGCGCAAGTCGCGCGTCACGGCGCCCTTCGCGGGCGTGATGCCCTTGGCCGCGGCGAGGTAGATCAGCCGTCCACCGTTGGCGAATGCGGCCTGCCACGCGGTGGCCAGGTCGGGGCTCCTCGCAAACACGCACACACCGCTGACGCCGGGGTCCATCTCGTTGACGGGGATGAGCGACGTGACCCCCGGGAGCCGCGCGCAGCGCGAAAGCAGCGAGCTTGCGTGATCGCGCGTGGGCTCGATGGCCTCGTGAGAGGCCTTGTCCACGACCACGAGCTCGTGGTCTTCGTAGATCACGAGCGGCACCGCGACCGGCGCACGACGCAAAACCGCTATGGTTTCCACCTCTTCGGTGAGCGGAATCATGTCGAGCGGGAGCAGCTCACCGGGCTGGTAGCCGAGGCGCGAAAAGTGATCGAGATCCCGCGCCAAGGTGTCGGGCTCGCACGACACGTAGACGAGCAGCGGCGCGCCGATCCTCGCGATCGCGTCCCTCGCGGCGGGGCTCACGCCGCGTCGCGGTGGGTTCACGATCACGGCGTCGAAGCGTTGCCGACTTTGAACGATGGCTTGAGCCAGATCGGTGACATCGCCGGGGCGCACGTCGAGGGTGCGGATCGCTTGGGCCTCAGCGGCGGCGCGGGCCGCCTGGGCGGCGGGTTGGAACGACTCGACCATGACCACGTGCTCCCCGGCCTGCGCCAGGGCGAGCGAAATGGCGCCCGATCCACCGTATAAATCGAGCACTTCGGCGGGGCGCGAGCGTGTGCGTGAACGGTCGGTCCCGGGTTGACCTCCCAATTCGAGGGCCGAGACCTCACGCAGGATCGTGGCGTGGACGCGCGAGGCCTGGTCCCTGTGGGCCTGCACGAACGAACCGAAGGTCGCCAGGTGCCAAACGGCCCCGATGGTGTCGGCTGCGTGCGCGACGCCGTCGAGCGGGATCGTCTCCGACCCAAGGATTTGCGGGGTTTCACCCTCGTGAAGGCTCACGGCGAGGCCCACGACGCCCGGTAGACGGTGGCGCAACGCCGCCGCCGCGGCCTTGAGCTCGTCGCGCGGCGCCACGCGGTCGCGTTGCAGCACGAGGGTCGCCAGGACCGACGTGGACGGCGTTTGCCCCGGAGCGCTCCAACCCCCGCGCCCGCTGCGCGGTGCGGCTTCCGGAGGGCACACCTCGCGCAGGTCGACCGCTCGCAGCACGCCGCCCGATGCCGAAAACGGTTGAAGCAAGGGGCGAAGCTCGTCGGGCAGCTCGCCGATGAGACGGCGTAGCTCGGCCGCCACCAGCGCCAACGCAGGGGCGAGCACGCGGCAGGACGGAATGTCGACGACCTCGTGGCGCCCCCCTCGATCGTAGAGGCCGATGCGACCGTCGCTGGACACGACGAGCTTGGCGCGCGTTCGGTATCCCACAATGGAGTCGGCGGGGACCGTGGGGCTCGTGTAGACGAGCTCGAGCGCCGGGTAGGGAGAAATCGCGCGCACCACCCGCGCACGTTTCGTCGCCAGTTGGCGCACGTAGTCCTGTTCAATCAGGGGGCAGCCCGCGCACTGTGCGGCGTGGGGACAGTCGACCGAGGTTTGCGGGATCTCGCCATCGCGCAGTGTTGGCCGATCGGGGGATGACAAAATGCCTCCGCGACGGCGTTCCGGGAGGGGCACCTCGTTGGGGTTTGGTTCTTCGCTCGAATCAAGGCCGAGACCCAAACTCTGCCGATCGAAAGGTCCCGTGGTTCCGCCGCCCGAAGCCATGCCGTCGAGAGCTTACAGAAGCGGGGCCCAGGCGTCGAAGTAGAATGCATCGGCGCTTGCCATGCGGGGGCGGGACCGCCACTCTGCGAGGGTCGTGTGGTCGCGTGCCCTCCTCATCCCCCCGGTTTTCGCCGCGTTAACGAGCCTTGGCTGCTCGGACGACGGCGCGATTGCAGCGACGGCTGGGGCAGGGGGACACGCTACGAGCTCTTCCACGTCGTCGACCGCGACGACCACGACGACCGTCGCTTCTAGCGCCGTCTCCACGGGCACGAGCTCTTCTTCCGGCATGCTGCCGGAGACCTTCATGATCTCCGGCGTGGTGACCGACGTCGGTCTCCCGGTGGAAGGCGCCCTCGTGCTGCAGGCCGGAACGACGACGCCGGTGGTCACCCCCGCAGACGGCTCTTTTACCGTGCTCATCGACACGGCCGTTCCAGGCATACCGGCGGTGGTCGCGACGAAGCTCGGCTATCGCACCGCGGGGATCGAGCTGTTGGAGGTCCCGGAGGACCCGATCGAGCTCCCGCTCAAGGTCGTCAAGGCCCCCGACAACCCGGCATACGCCTACGGTCCACCGGGGGTCGGCGACCCCGTCGTCGACAACTCGACCGCCGTTTGCGGACATTGTCACACCACCATCACCGCACAGTTTCAGACCTCGGCGCACGCCAAGGCCACCCGCGATCCCTTGGTGCACGACCTCTACGCGGGGGTCTCCAGCGCCTACCTCGATGCCGCGAGCTGCGCCCTCGCCGGGGGGCAATTTCGCGCCGGAAAGAAGCCTGGAACCTCGGCGGATCTCGTCTCGAAGTGCTACCTCGGGGCGGGGGTGTTACTGGATCTGAACCCGGGTTGCGATGCGGGGGTGACCTCGTGCGACGACCCCACCCAACCCGCGGGCACGGGGCCCACGGCGTTCGGAGCTTGCGCCGATTGCCACGCGGCGGGCCTCAACGGTCCGCTCGGCGGGCGGGATCTGCTCGAAGCGACGGGGATCCCCTACGACAACGGCAATCACTGCGACGTGTGCCACCACATCAGCGACATCGATCTCAGCAAACCGCCGGGCACCGCGGGGCGCCTCGTGATCCACCGGTCGAGCGAGAAGATCGGCGGCGAGCTGTCCCCGACCGTCGTCCAGGTGATGTTCGGTCCCCTGCTCGATGTCGCGAACGAGTTCATGGGTGGCAGCTACCAACCCAAATTCTCCACGGCCGAGCTGTGCGCGGGGTGCCACTCGCTCGCGCAAGACGCCCTCGTTCCCGGCCAAAACCTCGATGTTTCGCGCTGGCCCGACGGCCTTCCGGTGCACTCGACCTACGAAGAGTGGGCCGCGAGCAAATACGCGGCGACCGGAATGCCCTGCCAGGCCTGCCACATGCCGCCCGACGACACGGGTCTGGTGAGCAGCCTCGACGTCACCAACGCTGGCAACGCATCGATCACCTTCGGCTATTTGCGGCCCCCCTCGCAGATCCGAAAGCACATCTTTCGCGGCCCGCTCGAGGGCAGCCCGCGCTTCATCGACAGCGCCGTGGGCCTGTTCGTATCGGCCTCCGTCGTCGGCAACGAGCTCGTGGTCTCCGCGTCCGTGCAGAATTTTGCCGCGGGGCACGCGCTACCCACGGGCGAGCCCATGCGCTCCTTGGTGCTCTTGGTGGATAGTTTGAGCTGCAACGGTATTCTCGTCCCGACGAGCGGCAGCACCGTGCCCGACTTGGGCGGCTCGACGGCGCGGGGCGTGGTGGGGACCGACGTGACGATCAACGGCGCGAGCCTCGTGTGGAGCGCGGTCGCGTCCGCAGAGGTCGGCGACGTCGTGCGCGTGGTGCGCCGC
>CAYLJT010000121.1:0-13693 GCA_964383995.1 uncultured Polyangiaceae bacterium | reverse complement strand
CCGACGTCGACTGCGGCGGCCCCGATTGCGCGCCCTGCGCCGATGGCCTGATCTGCGCGGATGGAGCAGACTGCGAGAGCCTTGTCTGCGACACGGGCGTCTGCGTGGCTGCTACGTGTGTGGACGGCGTCCTGAACGGCGACGAGACCGACATGGACTGCGGTGGCTCGTGTCTACCCTGCGTGCCTGGTCAGATCTGCGTCGCGGGCGCGGACTGCGACAGCGGCGTGTGCACGGGGAACGTGTGTCAGTCGCCGACCTGCATGGACGGCGTGAAGAACGGCGCCGAGACCGACATGGACTGCGGCGGCGGCACCTGCGCCGCCTGCGCGCCCGGGCTTGTGTGCGCGGCAGGCAGCGACTGCGACAGCTTCGTGTGCACCGGGGCCGTCTGTCAAATGGCGACCTGCCTCGACGGCGTGCAAAACGGCCTCGAAACCGCCGTCGATTGCGGCGGTGGCACGTGCGCTGGGTGCGCCAATGGTCTCCCGTGCGGCGTCGGGGGTGACTGCCAAAGTGGCTCCTGTTCTGGAAACGTTTGTCAGTGCGTGGACACCGTGGGCCTCGTGCCAAGCTCCACGCCACCGGCGTTGTTGTCGGCCGCGGGGCTCTATTCGGACATCGTCAACAAGGTCGTCCAACCCTACGCCAAACCCTACACCCCGCAGTTTCCCCTGTGGTCCGACGGCTCGGTCAAGAATCGTTGGATCTACATCCCGATGTGCACGCAAATCGACACGTCGAACATGGATAGCTGGAGCTTCCCCGTCGGCACGCGCATCTGGAAAGAGTTCGTCGTCAACGGTAAGTTGGTGGAGACCCGCTACATTCACCGTTGGGGTCCCGGCGCCTCCGACTTCATCTACGCGCCTTACCGTTGGAACGCGGCTGGCACCGACGCAAACTACCTACCCGGCGGCGCGTCCAACGTGAACGGCACGCAGCACGACATTCCAGCGGCGGCCCAATGCACCAACTGCCATCGCACGACCGCGAAGGTGCTCGGCGTCGAAGCCATCCAGCTCAGCCACGCGGGTCCCGGGGAGACCATGGCCACCCTCTCGGCGGCGGGCTACCTCAGCGTCCCCGCGCCGAACGGCTTCACCGTGCCTGGCAACGCCGTCGACCAGGCCGCCCTCGGCTACCTGCACGCCAACTGCGGCTCCTGCCACAACCCCGGGAGCGCCGGCTTTACCTTCCACACCAACCTGAGCGTCACGGACAACAACCCCATGACCACCAAGGCCTACCTGACCGGTGTCAACGTGGTCTCGCCCTTCGTGGTGGCGGGCATGACCGACATCATCGAGCCCGGAAACCCGGCGCTCAGCGTAGCGAGCTACCGCATGGGTCAGCGGGGCAACATCAACGCCATGCCTCCGCTCGCGACCGAGGTTGTGGACACCGTGGGTAAGGCCGCCGTCGACGCCTGGATCACCTCGCTACCTTGACGTGTTCGCGCTAGCGTCCAGCGCGCCGTGACCGAAAATCCGTTTCCCCTCGAGCTCGACGAGCCGACCATGCGCCACATGGTCTCGGCTGCCACCGAGCGCATCCTGCGTCACTTGGCGACGCTGCCCGAGCAGCCCATGCACGCCACGCGTGGCAGTCGCAAGCTCGCGCGCGCGGTGCGCGAGCCCTTGCCCGAGCACGGCTCCTCCTTCGACGAGCTGCTCGACGGCATCTTTCGCCTGATCCCTCGCAGCTTGAACACCGCATCTCCGGGCTACCTGGCTTACGTGCCTGGGGGTGGGCTGTTTCACGCTGCCGTCGCCGACCTCATCACCGACGCGACCAACCGTTATGTGGGCGTGTTCATCGCGGCCCCGGGCCTGGTGGAGCTGGAAGCAAACGTCGTCCGTTGGTGCGCCGAGATCGTGGGTCTACCCAAGGGGGCGGGTGGCGTCCTGACCACGGGAGGCTCGATGGCGAACCTCATCGCCGTGGTGACGGCGCGGCGCGAGCGCCTACCCGCCGATTTTCTGAAGGGCGTCCTGTACACCAGCCAAGAGACGCACCACTCCGTCGCCAAAGCCGCTCTCATCGCAGGCTTTCCCCCCGAGCGTGTGCGCCTCATCCCATCGGACGAACACTTTCGAATTCGCCTCGACCTCCTGCAGTCCGCCATCGCCGCCGATCGGCAAGAGGGTCTGACCCCTTTCATGGTGGTGTCGAGCGCCGGCACCACGCCCACCGGCGCGGTGGACGATCTGGAAGCTGTCTCGGACATCGCAACCACGGAAGGTTTGTGGCACCACGTAGACGGCGCCTACGGCGGCTTCTTCGCCATGACCGAGCGCGGCAAGGCCGCGATGAAGGGCCTCGGCAGGGCCGACTCGGTCACCCTCGATCCGCACAAGAGCCTATTTCTACCCTACGGCACCGGCTGCCTGGTCGTGCGCGATCCGTTGGCGTTGCGCCGCGCCCACGCCGTGCATGCGGGCTACCTACCTGCCATGCAGACTGAAGACGATCTGATCGACTTCTGCGAGCTCTCCCCCGAGCTGTCCAGGGATTTTCGCGGCCTGAGGGTGTGGCTACCCCTAAAGATGCACGGTCTAGCCGTGTTCCGCAGGGCCCTCGACGAGAAGCTCGACCTGGCCCAACGCGCCGCCGAAGGCCTAGCCAAGCTGCCGCACGTGGTCGTGGTGGCCCCGCCCCAACTGTCCCTCTTGGCGTTCCGCGTCTGCCCACCAGGCGTGGAAGGCGAGGCCCTCGACAAGCTGAACCGCCGCATCCTGTCCGCCGTCAATCAACGTCAAAGAGTGCTGCTCACAGGAGCGCCCGTGGCAGGAGGCTTTGTGCTGCGCATCTGCGTGATGAGCTTCCGCACCCACGCGGACCGCATCGACGCGTGTTTGGAGGACGTGGAGGCTGCGATTGGGGAGATTTTGGGGTAGGTGCTTTGCGTGGCGCTTGCCGCGACGGCCCGCTGGCCGGGGAACGTAACGTCAGGAGGGACAGGTGCCGAGCGCGACGATAATCAAGGTTATCCTACTGTCCTGGATCGCGTGCGGCTCTGCATGTGTGGTGGCATGTACCAAGTCGCCACCAAGCGGACCGGCCCCGCAAGCTACTTCTGCAACGGCGACATCGGCCGCGGGAAACCGAACGGAGCTTGCATTCGGTAAGCTGAGGGAGCAGTTCCCTCGGGAGAGCCTGCCATCAAGCTCACTGGGAACGAACTGCTAAAACGATGGGACGCGCTGCCGGCGATTGACGAACGTCGTTCACAGCAATACCTGGCGCCCCTTTTGGAGAACTACGACGTAGAGAACGACCGCGACGGGGTGTTCAAATGCTCCTGACCTTCAAACGAACGAATATCGTGCCGTCGCCGCGCTACCGGCAGCTTGCGACTGCGTGGCGCTGGTCTTTGCCGTCGGAAATTTCGGCACGCACTACGGTGGCCTAGCCACGTTCGAGCTAGGTGGTCGTCTCGTCGATCAGGTTCCGGTGCTGGCCGTCGAGGGTGGAACGGGGACAGAATATGAACGAAATGTCGCAGTCTCTGCGGACGGGGCGATCACACCGACAACGGTGATCGAGGTTGGCACAGAAGGACCAACGAGCAACATCGTGAACTACAGGCTCTTGCGCGAGGGACGCGAGGCGTCCCCTACGGGACAAAACTAGAGCGCTGAGCGGGTTTTCAACCCGTTCGGCGCTCTAGGAGTCCGACTGTAGTGCGCAGCCAGGAACATAGGCGGCGACGCCGACGGTAGGATCCTACAGGTGGGCGGATCGCGGGCAGGACAAGGTGGTCTTGCGTTAAGGCGAGGAGTGGGCCGAGCCGCGCCGCCTTCAAAGAACCGCGCGACTGGACGAAACGCACTGGGTCGGTATTTTTTCGTAAGATACTTTGGGGTGATCGCGGATAGTCTGACGATGGGGCCTACCGCCCCCCACTTAGAAGACGAGGATCCATCAATGCATAGAGAGCAAACGCAGCGTCCACTTCACGGACGGGCGAAGTTTGAGCGTGGGAAGACCAGCGCGGTCGGAGCGATTCTTGGCCTCTCGATGCTTGCCGTCGCGGTCGGCGCAGGATGTGGTTCAACGCAGGCCGCGCACGTTGGGGCGGGTGCGATTCCTACGGGCGTGGGCCCAAAGCCTCAAGCTCCGCCCGCGAGCACGATCGACGAACCGTGGAGGCAAAAGCAACCGTGGGCGCCGCGGGCGATCCTGGAGAGGCCCGCGAACGTTGCTTGCAAAACCGAGGTCGAGACGGGAAACCCCATTCGGGGAACGTGGAAGGGAGGACCGCTCTTCAGCACGCCCTCCGGATCGATGAAGCTTTCTCCGTTCATGGCTTCGCTCTGCGTCTACGACTGGTACCCTGGCGGGGGTCATTCGGTGCCTGTCCCGCCGACGGAAGCCGACTACACCGAGCTCGGGAACGCGATGCAGTCGACGGCCGTCGAAGAATTCGGCGTCGTCTCGGGCATGCAGAATGAGTCTGAGCACAAGCCCACAGCTTATCTTGCCAAGCGCTATAAGGCGCTGCAGGAGAGAGTGCTTGATTTCAAGCCGCCTGCTCCGCCCCAGAGCTTCAAGCCGGAAACAGTAACAATCGCTGTCATCGACGCCGTCTTCGACGTAGAGACCTACGCGCTCGCGAATGGAAGCCCCGCCTACGACTGTGGAAACAATGCGCATGGCTTCAACGTTGCTCGCCTCGCGCGCGCGGTCGGTTGCGCGAATACAGCGGGCGCGATGGCCGGCGTCGGCGAGAACGAAGCATGCACCGGAATCCTCCGCGTCTCGACATGGCTCGCGCTTCCGTACGTCGATCCTCCGACTGTGGCTGTGAAAGCTCCGAGCCCGAAGGAGTGTGGCTCGTTCGGTACGCGTTCGCATGTTGCCAGTCGAATTTACGAAGCGACGAACGCGTGGGCTCGCAGCAAAGAAACCCCCCACCTCGTGCTGAATCTGAGCCTTGGGTGGGCGCAACCTGTCTGGACGCGTAAAGCGCCGCCGCCCAAAGATATCGCCCGTGAGAGCGTCGAGGAAGCGCTCAAGTTCGCGGCGTGCGCGGGGGCGCTCACGTTTGCGGCGGCTGGGAACAACCCAGGTTACAAGAACGCAGACGAGATCCTTTATCCGGCGGCATTCGAGAAGACGACAGGAGTGGACTGCACAGCATACAAATCCACGGCGACGCCCCAAAGGCCGCTCGTCGTCGCCATTGGTGGCGTCGATGATACGTACCTGCCCATCGTCGCGAGCCGAAAGAATGGCATTCCACGTCTCGTCGCGCCCGGTCTGGAGGTCGTCGCAACCACGCCGGACAAGGACTTGAATCCCATGACAGGCACCTCCGCAGCGAGCGCCGTCGCGAGCGGGATCGCGGCGCGGGTCTGGAGCATGATGAAATCTGCGGACGCCGATCAGGTCTATAAGCACCTGAGCCAGACGGCCGTTCCGTTGAAGTTCGATGCAACGTTTTGTGGCGCACAAGCTTCATGTGGACGGGCCGCGTTTCTATCGTATTGCGGCGCGTTGGGCGCAACCCCGTGCCCTCCGTCCGGCCCTCCGCAGGGTCTTGGGAACGCTCCGATGCGGGCCTACGGTCTCATCGAGGTGCCGACCCGCGCCGAGGAACCCTACCTGCCCGGGATCGCCGGCGGGCAACCAATACAGCCGGAGTGTCCCAGTTGCAGTGGTCAATGGGCCCAGAACGTGGGCATCTACGAATGGAACTTCGGAGACCGGCTCGACGGAAGCTTCATGAGCGCGACGCGGATCTCGAGCATCGACATCGACCGTGTGCAGATGTTTGGCGCCCAAGGAACGCAATCACCGCTCATGGTTGGATACCATGGCGACCCGGCGACCAACAGCGCTCTGCTCGCACAGCGTGCCTGGGGATGGACTTGGCTCAAAGACGGGAGCCTCGAGATCTCGCGCGCGGTTGTATTCGGGAATGTCGCCTCGGCCCCGTCGTTTTTCGTCCTTACATTCAAGCGAAACTACGAAAACGGCGCATTCTTCTACACGAATCACACGCAGGTATTCTGAGCGGACGCGGCTCCGCTCACGGTACGACCACGCGAAACGCCGCGGCGTCGCCGCGGCTCTCCGCCGTCCACCTCGCCACCGCGACGCTTAGCGATGCTCCCAAGTCCAGGTCTTTGGAGCGCCCGAGCTCCTCGTAGACGAGCGCAATGAGCCCAGCGGCGTCGGCGTCCTTCACAGGCCTCGTTGCGGCCAATACGGCTTGTGATCCCCCAAGAACGAGGGCCTGCGCCAAACCGAGGCTCGCGGCGGCTGTCTCGGACGAACGACCGCCTTCACATGCCGCGAGGACCACGTATTGGGGGGCATGAGGAAGCGCCAAGAGGTCAGCGACAGCGAGCGACCCGTCGGAGGAGAGAAAAAGGCGACTCTCCATGCCGTCGGCTCCCTCGTAGATGGCGTGTCCCGAGTAGTGGAAGAAGGTCAGCTCTTGACTAAGCATCTCGCGGACGCGCTCATACGACGCGGCGTCCCCTTCGAGGTGCGTCACTGTCCCGCCGAGCTTCGCGCGCAACGCGCGATCGACGAGGATGGCTTCTTGACGGGCCCTTGGTAGATCGTCGCGAGGATCTCCTATGACGAGGACCCTTGTCGGATGGCTCTCGCTGGCGCGTACGGGGCCGAGATCGAGGCCGTACACGACCGGTACGGCCGCGCCAAGCGGCTTGCCGCGAAACTGAAGAGCGTGCCAGTCTACGGCTTCGAGAGGTCCTTCTGCGATGACGCGGATTCTTTTTGCCGATGCGATCGTCTCTCCGATCGACGCTAGGGCCGCCTCGAGGTGGTCGACGCCTAGTCCGTCCGCGCTCGCGACGTGCACGGCGTCGCGCTCCAGCGCGAAAAGCGCGATGCCTTTCGACAAGCGTTGAGCGACCAGGACGACCTCGCCGGCCGCCGGATCATCCAGCGTAGTCGGCGTTGCACAGTCGAGCTCTTGGAGGGCCGTGTCCCAGTCAGACAAGAGCATTCGGCTTTGTTTCTCGCGGGCGCGCCGGTGCTCCTCGAGGGCGTCAATCGGACGCTGCCAGTCCATGACGGCGTCGCGCTCCAATTCGCGACGGGAACGGAGGACGCGTGTCCAACGCTCTTCCCATCGGCGCCGACGAGCGTCGTCGACACGCGCGATGCACCCTTGCCAGCGAAGTCCGTCGAGCCCGCGAGCGCGCGCCGCCCGCGAAGCCGCTGCCGCGGTCCTCGGATCTTCGAGCAGCAGAAACTCCACCTCGGCCCGCGCCGCTTCGGCAAAGACTTCGAATACGCCCTCGCGCCCTTCGCCGAGCGGCACGAGACGCGCGGAGCGCCCCACCAGATCGCCCGCCTCCCCGAAGGCTTTCCGCGCGCCTTCCACGTCACCCGACCGCGCGAGCGCCTCGGCTCGTCCGGTCGCGGATCGCAAGGCGTACGGCGGAAACGCCCCGATGTCCGCTATTTTTGCCATACGCTCGTACGTATCGATGGCGTCTTGAACGCGCCCTTCGGAGAGTGCCAGTCGGCCCCGCACGTCGAGGAGCTCGAGCACGACGTCGAGATTCTGTGGGGCCTCCTTCCACGCCTCTTCTGCAAAGGACGCCGCGGCGCTAAGATCATGACGCGCGAGCGCCATGGCGGCTAAGCCGGTGAGCGCGTTGGCGACGCGAGAGCCCACGCGGCAATCGCGGCGATAGATCGACAGTCCGGCGGTGGTGAGGCGCTCGGCGTCGTCGAACGGCGCGACCCCCTCCTGGGCGGCGATCTCGAAATTCATCCACCCGATCGAGACGAGCACGTCGCCCCGAAAACACGGCTTCTCGACGCGCTCGCTTCGTTCCTCGAGATCGCGAATGAGCGCGCGTGCTTCCATACGTCGGCCAACCTGAATTAACGCTTGGGCCTCTGCCTGTCTTGAAGGCACGTCGAACGCCGGTAGATCAAGGCGACTGGCAATCTCGCGCGTCTCGCGGAGATGAGGGAGCGCCGTTCGGACGTCGCCCGCGTACGACGCGAGAATGCCATCGAGGTAGGTCGCTTCGGCGGCGAGACTCGTGTGCGCTGGGGCGTTCACGCGAATTCGCGCGATGGTCTCACGCGTAGCTGCAAAGTCTCGCTTCTCGGTGAGGAGAAAGAACCCGAGCACCGCGTCGTCCGTGACGGCCTCTCCGATCCTCCCGAGTCGACCTTTTTCGACGGCGACCTCCCGGAGCTCGTCGAGCGATTCGTCGAAGCGCGCGGGATCGGTCAAGAGCTTTCGTGCGCGCACCCCGCGAGCGAGGGCGCAATCAAGGGGATTTGTGACGTCGCCTGATTGGCATCTTCGATAGGTGTTCTCCGCTTCGGCGGCGGCTGGGCGAGCGGTAGGATCGCGAACGTCGAAGTGAAGCAGCCGTGCCCCGTCGCCGTCGATAACGGCGATCTCTTTGGTTCCTTCGGGGACCCGTATGCGCACACGTGCCCCGCCGTCGACGGGCTCCGCCGTCGTCTGGGCCTCTTTACCGTCGACGCGCACACGAATTTGGCCTCGCTCGGTCCAAAAGGTCATCACCCGACTCGCGATCAATTCACAGTCCGTGGTCGTCGGGCTGCACCCCGTCCAATAGACAGGCTCTGCCTGGGCGGGCCCCGCGACAGGGATGCAGGGAGCGGTGCTCAAGAGCAGAGCTGCGACTACGGCGCGCCGATTCAAGGCGTGTGTCGATCGAGGACGATCGCCCTCCGCACGACGCGAACTTCACGGCTCGTCGACGCGGCTGTGGCATCGACGTCGGCAGCGCTCTTAGGCAGGTGAGCCTCGCGACCGATGAAAACGACGAGGTCATAACCGCCGGGGGGCACGTCGCGAAAGAGGTCGTCCGTTCGACCCGCAAGGCGAACGAGCCCCGTCTCTGCAATCTCGAACGGCGCATCGAACGCTCGTGTGCCCGATGCGCCTGTGAGAAAGGCTTTTACGGAAATGACACCTTCCACCTCGGTTTCAGGCCGCAGCACTAACAAAAGGTGGTTGTCGGGACGAAGCACGAGCGACGTGGATGGCACGGCATCAGGCGCCCTGCTCGGCGTTTCGCCCGCCCTCGCTTCGACTCTGTACGGCGGAATCGGCGCCGCGGCGCGCAACGCAAACGCCATCATCGCTGCCGCGGCCACCGCGCCGACGCCGCCCAGGGCGATACGCCGTCTCCAGGGTGAAAGCACCGCCTGAGCACGTGCCGATTCGACGGCTATTGGCGGCGACGCTGACTCGACGAGCCAATGCTCGTCCTTCTCCTCTTCGCGACGTATCGCCTTGGCGAGATCATGCAAAAGGTCACTCATCCTCGGCTCCGTTTCGTCGCTTGGCCACCTCGCTCGATGGATGAAGCTGCCGTTCCAGATTCTAAGACAGTCGCCACGCGGGCACGGAGACGTCGAATGGCTTGAGAGACACCATTTTCACTCAGCTCGAGGATCGCAGCCACTTCACTTACCGATAGCTCGCGAAGAAAATGGAGTTCGAATACTGATATCTCCCGTTCCGGTGCGCTCGCATAAAGCGCGCGGACGACGCGTGCAAGCTCGTCCCGCGACGCGAGGCGTTGGGCGACGTCCTCGTTCGTGGTGAGCTCGTCCAGCTCTCCGGGATCCATTCGTTCGACCTCTCGTTTCATTTCGCGCCGTCCACGGAGCTCGCGGAGCCCGTCGGCCACGACGACGCGAGCAATACTGTTCAGGAAGGGTCCGAATCTCCGGCTCCAGTCCCATTGCCGGAGCACGTCTCCGCGCGCACGGAGGAGCTTTTCGAACACCGCGCCCTTGAAGTATGCCGCCTCCGGCTGTCCGCCGAAGTGACGGAACCCCTGACGGAAGATGGGAAGAACCTTGGTGATTGCCTCGCTTACCGGGCGATCGAGAGCTTCGACCAGGCGTTTCAGCGCGGCCTGATCCGCGGTGCTGCCCTCGGGTCCATAGGTAGTCTCGATGAGATCGCGAAGGTCTGCTTGCGTGTCGGGCATCGAGCGTCCGACCAAATTATTTATCGGCTGGATCCTGACGCGTCAACATCATCGTTAACGGCGAGTTTTTTTTCCTGGTTCGTCAGATTGGTCGGGGGATCCGCGGACCGCTCGTGTCGCCCGGGAAGGCGACGATACACGAGATGAACGCACGGATGGGGCACGTCGGCACGTCGATGGTGTTCGATCGCATCAGTCACATTCCGGACATCTCATTGAATCGACAACAATGGAGATATCATGCCGCGAATTACAATCACCGTGAAAAACATCGACAACGAGAACCTCTATGTGGAATGGCACGAGTGCAAGGTGAAGGTGAAAGGCGGGCTTTGGACTCGAATCACCAACAACACGAACACGGATCTCGTTCGACCGGGGGGAACGGCCTCGACCGTCTACGATGCGACCTTCGGCCTCGACGCGCAGCGCCGCTATCAAATCGCCGTGAACAACGGCGATAGCGATGCCGTCATCTACTTTCCGAGCGGCGACACTTACACCGGAGATTCCACGCCGACGATTAGCGTAAAGGTGTAAGCGACCTGGCCACCGCCATTGCCGCCCCGGAGGCGGCAGTGGCGCGCCACCGGGGCGAGCGAAGCTTCCGAGGTAGACTAGGCAGACGCTTGCCCTGAACGTACCAGGGCCGGCAGCAGGGATGTATGCCACTGTCTGAGACTCTCCGCCGACAATTGACTTTATGGCTGGTCTGTGGGGCACAATGAGGGATTTGGGGTGGCTGGCGGATGGCGAGTGGTTTCGCTAAATTGCATCCAGCTACGTACCGATCCCTCAAAGATGGATCCACCCGGGGGTAATGAGGTTCCGCTCATCGAGCAATGCAACGACGGGCGAGACTTCTGGAGCACCATCGGTGTCGCGCATCACCGCGCTTCTCCCGGAGAGATTTGCACGGCGGCACCGTAGAAATTGGGCATGTAGTGCTGTAGTGTAGACGGCGCATTGAGGTATTTCTGCTCTGCCGCTACTCCTATTGGCAGGGCTCCTGCGGGCGCTCCGCCGGTGAGCCCGCAGAGACAACGACGTGTCCTCTCGCCCTCTCTTGCCCCACACCCCGAGAGCAAATTTCGAGTGGTTAGGGACGGATGCCGCTTCGGCTATGTCGTTAACAAAGATAGCGTTGGTGCAAAGTATCTTGAATCCTGGGAACCGTCGGACGAGCTCATAAGTAGCTTTGAGCACGAGCTGTCGATGACGCCGTTTTTCGTGCCGAACAGCTACGGTCGACAGTATGTGGGATTTGTTGAGAACGGTTCGAGGATCCTACACATCGCCTTCTTCTGCGACGACCTCTTTCCGTGGCACCAAGAACTAGATCGAATGAATGATGGAGGGTTCTGTTTGCTCCACGCCACGTACGTCGTAGACGCAGGGGAGATCGTTCCGCAATGGTACCTTGGTCCTCGAGGTCCGACATGGGACGGTGGAAGTGCTCGATAGTCGCGGGCGGGCGATGTCGCGTGTCGCGCGCCGGGAATGCATGGTAGGCTGGGCACAATGATCGAGCGGCTCTACCTGGACAACATCCGGTCCTTCGTAAATTTCGAGTGGCGGCCGGACCGCCTCGCGCTCCTCCTTGGCCCGAACGGCGCGGGAAAGACGGCGTTGCTGGAGACCTTGGCGGCGGTGCAGCGCTTCGTCAACGGAGACGTGAGCGTCGGCGAAGCGTTCCCGGGCAGTCGGCGAACACGCTGGGAAACGCGCGCCGAGCAGACGGTGGAAATCGACGTCAGGCATCCTGGTGGTCTCTACCGCTACCGTGTCGTCGTCGCACACGACACGGAGGATCCGGACCGGCAGGTCGTCAAGGCCGAGAGCCTGCACCTCGACGCTCGACCGATCCTTGAAGCCGGAGGGGGGGATCTTCGTATTTTCCGTGGCACAGAGCCCGAGGCCATTCAGGGCGCCAGGGCCACGCGATCGGCTGTCGGCGCCATGGATGCCGGCCGCGACCCGCTTCTTCGTGGCTTTCAGGAGTGGATCTGGAAAATCTGGTTCCTGCGTCCGGACCCTCGTGCGATGTCTGCCCGCGTCGACCGTCGTCGAACGGCAACGGCTCCTTGGCTGCTTCCGGATCTATCGAATTTCGCGGCCTGGTATCCGCCCATGCTAGCCGCGAAACCGGGCTCGATGTTCAAAGCCATACGGGCGCTTGAACCGGCCCTTCCTGGCCTGGTCGAGCTCCGGGTCAACGAGGGAGAGCTGGAGGCGCGCTTCGAGCAGGGCGGGCGAACTGCCAGCTATTCATTCGACGAGCTCTCAGACGGCGAACGGACGCTCATTGCCCTCTACGTTATCCTGCACCTCGTCGCGGTGCCGGGCCGCGTGCTGCTTCTTGACGAGCCCGATAACTACCTTGGCCTGCGGGAGATCCAGCCCTGGCTCGCCGAGCTTGCCGAGCGCGCTCTGCGCACGGACGGGCCGCAGGTTCTTCTCATCAGCCACCACCCCGAGGCCCTTAATTTCCTGGCGCCGGAGCATGGATTTCGCATGTTCCGCGAGGATGACGGGCCGTCGCGTATCGCGCGCTTCGAAGTTCAGGAAGGGTTGCGCCCGGATGAGGCAGCGGCGCGCGGTTGGGACGACTCGCGATGAGGCGCTACTACACGGTACTTTGCGAAGACCTCCAGTCGTGGGTCTTTATCTATCGCGCGCTCCTGGCTTGTGGAGTTGAGCGCCGAGACATCCGTCACCGGCCCTATCCGGACAATCGCTTCAACGCTGCCGGCAGCCGCGGCTCCCGACAGGTGGATGGTTATCAAGTGTACTCCTGCGGGTCGCAGCACGTCCGCGAGAATTTTCGCGACGAACTGGCCTTGCTCCGAAGGCAGCAGCGCATGGGCCGCGACGTTGCGCTCGTCGTCCACATCGACGTCGACAACGATACGGCGGCCGGGCGTACCGTGCAGGATCGCTTTCGCGAGCTAGATTTGGCGTGCGCCCCGGAGCCGCCCGTGTCGACGAACAATGACCGTGTCTGCAGGCTCGTGCCGCGACGGGCGATGGAGACCTGGATTGCGTTTTTGGACGGGGCACGGGTCGACGAGCACTCTCTGTACGCGCATCTGACCAACCGTGAAGCGGACGCGGCGCCCGCGGCGGAGAAGTTCGCTGCTCACACCAAGGACAACACTGCTCCCGCGCAGGCGCCGCCCTCCATGCTTGTCGGGTTCGAGGAGCTGCGCCGCGCACTAGCCTGATGGGCGACGCGAGCTGCGGGCTGAAAGCGAGCCGCCGCGAAGTCGCACCGGATCTCGAATAGGCCCGTCGACTACCAACGATTCGGCAAGGTGGGTCCGTCGGGCCGCAACCCATGAGCTGCTGGAAACATACTAGCGAATCCTGATAGAGTTGGGCCAGGAGAACGTCATGGGCATGGAAAAGATTGAGCACGTTGTCCTCTTCATGTTGGAAAACCGTTCCTTCGACAGCCTGCTGGGCTGGCTGTACGAGGATCACGAGCCCAGCCTGAACATCCCTCCGGTGGCGCCCGGTGGCCGCCGTTTCGAGGGTTTGCAGGGGCTCGATCTGAACGCCTTCGTCAACGTGGCGGGGGCGCTGGCCTCGCCTCCCATCCGTGGCTCGTCGGGGCTGAATGTTCCGCCGGTGGATCCGGGGGAGAGCTTCTCACATGTCAATGTTCAGCTCTTCGAAAAGGACCCGGTGGGGCCCGACGACGTGCCCACCAT
>CAYLJT010000120.1:0-13730 GCA_964383995.1 uncultured Polyangiaceae bacterium | reverse complement strand
GCACGCGCACCGAGCTGAAGAACATCAACTCGTTCCGATACGTGGAGGAGGACAACGACTTCGAGATTCGGCGCCAGATCCGCGTCTTGGAAGGGGGCGAGCGGATCCGCCAACAAACGCGGGGCTACAACGCCGACAAGCGCGAGACCTACCTGTTGCGCGACAAAGAGAACGAGTCCGGCTATCGCTACTTCCCGGAGCCCGATCTGCCTCCGCTCGTGGTGAGCGACGCGCTGATCGAAGAAGAGCGTAGCAAGCTGCCCGAGCTGCCCGAGGCGCAGCGCGCGCGCTACGTCAACGAGCTCGGCATCGCGCCAGCGATGGCCAGTGTGCTCACGAGCCACCCGAAGATTGGTGTCTTTTACGAAGAGGCCTTGAAGGGCGGCGCAGACGCGATAAAAACCGCGAATTTCGTGGCCAGTGAGGTGCTGCGCGATGTCACCACGACGGGCCTCGACGCGCAGTTCCCCTTGGCTCCTTGGCAGGTGGGTGAGCTCTTGAAGCTCGTCGACGCGGGCACCATCAGCGGCAAGCAGGCCAAAGAGGTCTACGCCCTGATGCGCGGCTCGGACACCTCGCCGAAGGCGATTGTCGAAGAGCGCGGCATGGCCGTGATGAGCGACGTCGGCGCCCTCGAAGCGATGATCAAGGCGCTGTTGGAGGCCAACCCAAAGCAGGTGGCGGGCTACCGCGCAGGGAAGACCAACATGCTGGGGTTCTTCGTGGGGCAAGTCATGAAGCAAACGCAAGGCAGCGCCAACCCTGCCTTGGTGAACGACGTGCTCAAGCGTCTCTTGGCGGAATGACCATGGCCATCGTCGACGCCCTCCGGTTTCCGATTCGCACCGCGGCCTTCGCCGGACTGACGTTCTCGCTGTACGGCGGGCTCGAGGTCGACACGTTGTTGTCGTCGGCGAGCGAGCGCGAAGCCGTGCTGCGCAAGTGGATTCAACGCTACGGAAAGAGCTTGTTGCGGCTCTACGGCACCGACGTCCGCGCCCGCGGCCCCTACGTCGAACGGGGTGAAAAATACCCAGCGCGAGGCAAAGACGGGAAGGGTCGGCTGTTCTTGATGAACCACCGCTCGGGGCTCGATATCCCGATCACACTGGCCTTCATCGAGGCCACGATCGTGAGCCGCGCCGACCTCGCGGATTGGCCCGTCATCGGTATGGCCGCGCGGCGCGTGGGCACCTTGTTCGTCGACCGCGAGAGCAAGCGCAGCGGCGCCGCGGTGATCTCCGCGATGACCCAGGCCGTCGAGAGAGGCATTGGCGTCATGGTCTATCCGGAAGGGGGAACTTTTGCTGGCGACGAAGTACGACCCTTGAAGCCCGGGGCCTTCTTGGTCGCGAAGCAAACGGGCTGTGAGGTCGTGCCCGTCGGCCTCGCCTACGAAGAAGGGGGCTCCACCTACGGCGATGAGCCGTTCCTGGAGCACATGAAGCGTGTCAGTCGCACCGCCCACACGAACGCAGCCATCGCGGTGGGCGAGCCCCTCGACCTCGGCGATCGCTCCGACGTGGACACCATGCGCCACGTGGGCCGCAGCGCCTTGCAAACGCTCGTCAACGAGGCGCGCACGTTGTTGGGGTAGGGGCCTATTGGCCCCCGAAGACCACTTCGTTCATGGTCCGTGGGTAGATCTCTTTGTAGCGAATCACGGGCTGGGCGTCGGGCACGAAAATGCCAAAAACCCCGGTGATTTTCGTGAAATTCGTGAGCAGCTCGGGGGACAGGCCGACGAAGACGCCGCCCGGCAGATAATATGGGCTGAGGCTCGTGAGCTCTTCGGGGCCGCCGTCGTACGAGGAGCCGCTGTCCCAAATGGCAAACGTCTCGTCGGGCAAATGGGGCTTGCCGACCAAGGTGTCTAGTGTGACGAGGGCGGGCCCAAGCGTGTTGTAGAAGGCGTCCTGGGTGAGCTGATCGAGGGTGGCTGAGACAGGCACAGGCGCCCCGCTGCCGGTCTTCTTGGAGCAGCCGGGGAGCACCACATTGACCTGCAAAAGCAGCTCGTTCTCGTCGTTGATGTTGTAACGCCAGGCGTTGGCGAGGACGTTGATTCTGTCGCCCACCGCGAGGCCCACGAAATATTGGCTGGTGCCCGGCGAGGCAAAGATGCGCAGAGAGCCGTGGGCCGCGGCGCCCAGGTCGGCAAAAGACTCTTGGGATTGGACGAAGAGGTTGCAGGCCTCTTGGGCTACACAAGCGCCCTTGGAGATGGCGGTTATCCAGACGTCTTCGAGCCAGACGGGCATGGGGCTCGTGGGGTCGTCTTGCCAGATCTGCTGAATGGTCGTGGCCTCGGAGCCCTGTGGCTGGCTGTCGCAACTGGGCCAGTCATTGGGAATGCCGCCCTCGCCCGAGCTTGTGGAGCTGGTTGTGTCGCTGGTGCTGCTGCCGGCGCCGCCAGCGCCCCCCGTGCCGCTGGCGCTCGTGCTGCTGGTCGAGCCCGATGAGGACGACGTCCCCGTGGACGCCGTCGCGCTGTCTCCGTCGCCGCAGGCCATGGCCCACGCGAAGGGCAGGGCCGAAACAAGGGCGAGGAAGACAGCGCGGCTTTGGCTCATCGCTTGTTGACGCGCTCGAGATAGGTCCCTTCGCGCGTGTCGATTTTAATCCACTCACCCTCGTTGATGAACAGAGGCACGTTCACGACGGCGCCCGTGGAGAGGGTGGCGGGCTTGGTCGCGCCGCTCGCGGTGTCGCCCTTCACGCCGGGCTCGCTCGACACGACCTGGAGCACCACGTGGGAGGGCAGGTTGACGCCAATCGGCACGCCCTTGAACAGCGTCACCTCGAGCATGGCTTGGTCGACGAGCCACTGCGCGTCGTCGCCGATTTTGTCCCCCGCCACGCTGATCTGCTCACCCGTGTCGGGGTCCATGAACATGAAGTCCTCGCCCTCGGGGTAGATGTACTGGAGCTTGCGCTCCTCGACATCGGCTTGCTCGATTTTTTCGCCCGACTTGTAGGTGCGTTCGAGCACGGCGCCGTTCGCCAGGTTCTTCAGCTTGACGCGGGTGAATGCCTGCCCCTTGCCGGGTTTGACGAACTGAAAGTCGATGACGAGGTACGGGTTCTGGTCGCCGTCCACCATCATCTTGAGGCCCTTGCGAATGTCACTCGTGTCCATGTGCGAAGCTTCCTGGTAACGTTTGGCCGCCGCGTCTACCACAGAAGGGCGCGCCGCGCATCGACTGCTTTTACGCGGTGCTTATGCGAGACATCGACGACGAGGTTCGGGAAATCAAGCGCGAAATCGTGGAGAGCCGCGCCCTCGTCATCAAGACCAACAACCTGACGAACGCCCTCTCGGCGGACCTGAAGGCGGTCGCCAAGCGGCAGCTCGGCTTCGAGCGGCGCACGTTGTGGAACAGTGCCGCCGCCAACCTCTTGTTCGTGGTCGTGGTGATTGGCGTGGTGAAGCTGGCGTGGGACGCGCGCGTGGCCTCCGTCGACGAAGAGACGCGGGCCTCGAAGGACAAGGTCGAGCGCGTCGATGCGGAGATGAAAGAGCTTCAAAAGAAGCTCGATGCGCGCACCAAGGCGGAGAGCGTGGCCGCCGCTTATTACGAGCTCGTGCGGGCAGGGCGCCTGGCGGAGATCATCGACGGCTACGAGGCCGTGCGCGCCGAACCGCTCTCGCGGGCGGAGCTCGCGTTCTTCACCGACGCGGTGGAGCGCGCGCGCAACGAGCTGTCCCTGCGCAGCTACCAAATGGGCCTCGATCACGTGCGGACCGGCCGTTGGCAGGAGGCCGCGAGCGCCTTCGAAGAGTCGCGCCGCTTGCGTGACAGCGCGGCTCACAGCCCGTCCGCGGCGCTGGGTCTCGCGCGGGCCTACCAACGTCTCGGACGACAGCGCGATGCCGTGAGCTTGCTCGTCCCGCTCGCGGAGGCCTCGTCGGACAAAGAGATCCTCGACGATGCGGCCTTCTTGCTGGCTCAATGTTACGTCGAGCTACAGGCCTACAACGACGCGAAGACCACCCTGCGCGCGTTCTTGCGGCGCTTCCCCGACAGCGCGCTGGTCAACGACGCGCGCACGCTGCTCGCCGAAATTGCTCGGAAAAACTAGGCTATTTTAGGGATTGGCCTCGACGATCGTGTACGTGAGCTGGTGCCACCACGAGCTGCCCACGATGCCCGGGTACATGCCGACCGCGACGAAGACGTAGCTCGTGCCGTCCTTCAAGTCGGTCACTTGCAGCCCAGCGTTCGCGAGGATCGTCGTCAACGTGACGCTCGACGTCGCGTTCACGTCGTTCGGATAGTAGGTGTTCATCTTGGCGCTGGAGGGCACGCCGAGGTCCGCCTGTGTGATGCCGTAATAAGGCGTTTGCGGGGCGATTCCGCCGACGGCGACGTTGCTGCCGATGGGCTCTTCGGGCGCCGCATCGAGGCCCGGTGTGAAGCGGAAGTCGACCGCGAAGTACATGCCCGGCGCCGCGTGGACCGTTTGCATGCCGATGGCCGCGGCGTTTTGATCTTGCGACATGGCGAGCGCGACCATGCCGAGGTTCGGTGCGAGCGACGTGTATGTTTGGCCGCACGCGAGCTTCTCGTAACCGTCCGCGTGGCCCGGCTCGGCGCAGCCTTGAGGCACCACCAAGAGGCTCTTTCCGCTGGTGAAAACCGAGGCGGAGAGGACCGCGAGGGGCGTCGCGAAGAGGCCCGTCGCGGCGGCTGGATCGCCGAGCGCGATGGCCTCGTCGCAGGTCTTTCTTGCGGCGACGGAGAGATCGCCGCTGAGCACGTGAATGCGAACGTCGGTGCCCTCGGGGATCACGTTGCTGTTCGGATCGACGACCAGACCGTGCGCAAAAGCAAGGCCCGCGGGGTCGTCGGGCCAGGGTGGGTCGCCGCCGTTCGCATTGTCAGGATAGGCCTGAAAACATAGGCGAATCGCCTCGGTGTCGTTGACGCCGTGGACCACCGTCACCTTGGCGGGCAGGTTCACGCTCCCGCCCGCGCCCGTGCTCGTTGTGGTGGCGCTCGTGCTCGTGGTGGTCGACGTCGAGGTCGAGCCCGCGCCCCCCGTGCCTGTGCTCGCGCTCGACGATGTGCTCGACGACGAGGTGACCGTTGAGGACGTCGCGGAGGAGCTGGCGTTGGTCCCGAGATCGCGATCTTCGCCCGAGCAAGCGGCGATCAACGCGGGCAAAAACGCCCAAAACAGCGCGGAGCGGAGGCGCACGCGTGCAGCTTAACAGAGCCGTGCGGCGATCCCGAGCGCTGCCCGAGAAAGCAGGGATTCATCGACGCGGAGGGCCTTCCAGCGGGCCGAATGCGTTGTGTCCTCGGGCGGCTCGGGGCAAGGTTCCGGGATGCGTTCCTTGGTCTTGCTTCTTGCTTTGGGCACCTCGGCCCTGCTTGTTCACGCGGGTTGCTCCGCGACGAGCGAGCCGACCACCTTCGCGGACGACGCGACCTCGACCTCGTCGGCTGGTGGCGCAGGGGGCGCCGCGACGACCAGCACGACCACCAGCGATTCGGGCGTCGGAGGCGGTTTTGGTGGGGGATTTGGCACGGGCGGCGGCGGAGGCAGCGTGCCTGAGCTGGTGTCCGAGGTGTACGGCAACAGCCCCGACGTGCTCTATCGGCTCGACCCGGACACGCAGATCGTTACGACCATCGGCACCTTCCAGGGCTGTAGCAGCGTCATCGACATCGCCCTCGACAAAGACTCGAACCTCTACGGCACGACCTTCGACGGCCTCTACGCGATCAACAAAGATACGGCCGTTTGCACGCTGATATCGCCTGGTGCTTACCCCAACTCGCTCTCCTTCGTGCCCGCGGGCACGGTGGATCCGAACGTCGAGGCGTTGGTGGGCTACTCGGGCTCGGCGTATGTGCGCATCGATCCCCAATCGGGCATCACCACCACCATCGGCGCCCTCTCTGGAGGCCTCTCGTCGAGCGGCGACATTGTCTCGGTCAAAGGCGGCAAGACGCTGCTCACCGTCAACGGTAGCGGCTGCGACGACTGCATCGTCGAGGTCGATCCGAAGACGGGCGACCTCGTGAAAAACTGGGGACCGCTCGGCTACGGCTCGGTGTTTGGGCTCGCGTTCTGGGCCGGCGCGGCCTTCGGCTTCAACTCGGGAGGCGAGCTATTCCGCATCGACTTCGTCAACAACGCGTTGAGCACGAGCCTCATCGCGATCCCCGGAAACCCGCAGAACCTCGTGTTTTGGGGCGCGGGCTCCACGACCTCCGCGCCCCCCGAGCCGGTTCCCGAATAGTGCTGTTCAGCGCGGGACGAGGCGCACCATCTGGTGGGTCAAACGATCGACGCGCTGCAGCCAGGCGCGCCACGCTTCGTAGCGATCGACCGGGATCGTCGAGAGATCGAAGGCGATGTGGCGCACGACGGTGACGCGATCGGCCTTGCCGGCGACCTTGTTGAACGTGACGCGCGCCGAGCCGAAATCCCCCGCCTGTTCTTCACCTCCCGGGGGCAGCTCCGCGAACACGTAGCCCTTGGGCGCCACGATCGTGATCGTGCGCGTGTCGTGACCGGGCGCCATATCGGGCGGCAAAACCACGGGTTGCGTGCGTTTTACGAGGGGCGCGAGCATGGAGGTCAAGGTCGACGGTCCCGCGATCGGCACCGCGAGCTCGTTCCCCTCGCGACGCGCGAGGGCGAAGCTCTTGGCGCGGTAGCCGAGCTCGGCCGCGCCCTTGGGTAGATCGGAGCGGAAGCTGACGTCACCCAACAGCTCGGCCGCCGGGATGAAGCTCGCAAGGTATTGCGTGACCCACTGGGCCCGCGCGTCTTCTTCGCCGAGGTTCGTGCGCAACATGAAGGCTGCGTCGCCGGAGTGCCTTTCGGTCGCGACGAGCTCGCCTTCACCGGTCTCTCCGAGGGTCATCGTCCAAGTCGCGTCGATGCCGTAGTCCGCGGGCGAGCCGCTGGGCATCTCTATGATCTTCGCCTCGCCTTCGCTCACGAACAGGGCCCGCGCGCGCGCGTCCATGCTCGGCAGCGGTCCGAGACGACTTTGGGGGCTCGTGGCGTCGAGCCAGGTGCCAGGTTTGCCCTTTTCGCCCGGCAAAAACGCGATTCCGTGATCGAACAGCGGGATGGCCGCCACGGTGCTGGAGAGCACGCGCGGCTCGGCGGTGTAGCGCGTTTGCACGAGCACCTCGGTTGCGTCGATGCCCACCGCCTTGAGCAGCGTGATGAGCAGCATCGCCTTGTCGTCGCAGTCCCCCTGTCGCCGCGCCAAAAGCTCCTGCGGGCGGTTTGGCAACCACCATTCGCCGGACACGTAGTTGACGTAGCGGATGTCGTCGGCGACGAAGTTGAAGAGCGCCTCGATCCTTTCTTCGCGCGTCTTTTTGCCCTTCGTGAGGTCCGCCGCCAGGCGTCGAATTTGATCGTCGGGCACCGTGAAACCTTCGACGGCGCCGCGGTACCACGTGCGAAATTCTTCCCAGCTTCGGAAGGTCGAACCGACGACGAGGGGGACGGTCTCGCTCAGCTCGGGAGCCAGCGGTTCGTCCGCGACGTTCGGCGCGCGATCCCAAATCAGGCGCGTGATGACGCGGCCGTTCTTCTTGTCGACCACCGTGCGATCGGGCTTGCCGCCGATGACATCCACGGCGAGCGGCGAGACCTCGGGGTTGTCGATGATCACCTCGTTGGCGAGCACGGGGCGCGTGCTGCTGGAGCCGACCCAATCGCGGAAATAAAACGGCGGATCGCCGCGCCTCCCCACGGGATTTGCAGTCCACGAGCGCACCGCGACCTCCACCACGTCGCCCGTCTGGAGGTCGGGCCAGCGAATGAACGGTCCGCGCCGGCCTCCCGAGCTCTGCTCTTCGGCGGCGACGATCGTGCCGTCTTTGCGGTGAACGCGCGCGAGCAACAGCTCGGTCTCGTCGCCCTCGGTCGGCACGTTCTCGTAGAGCTCATCTTGCGTACGCGGCGCGAGCACGATCTCACGCGAGTAGTGCATGAGCTGCGAGACGCGCTTGTCCGGGTGATACGTGACGACGCGCAGCCAGTGCAGTTGGCGATCGACGACGCTGCCTTTAACCGCGGGCTCGGCCTTGGCGCGCGCCAAGAACACGGCCTTGTCCATCATGTAGCTCTCATCGGGCAGGGTCTCGCGGGCCTTCTCCTCGTCCGCCTCGGACTCGGCGCGGAGGCTGATTTCAGCCTTCAAACGCGCGTCGGTGGGGGATAGATCGAGGGCCCGTTGCAGGGCCGCCGCGACGCGCGGATCGTTCTCGCCGGTCGGTCCTTCGACGGACGCCGCGTTGGACGCGATGGCCTGCCGCGTGGCGGCGAACAACTGAAACGCGTCGGCGTCGTTGGGCGCCATGTACACGGCCCAGCCGAGCACATCGCTCGCAGCCGCGAGCCGACCCGCGCGAAGGAGCATTTGCCCCATCGTGACCAGCTCCCCTGCATCGGTCGTGGTCGGCAAATAGGCTCGACATGCGGCCTCCAACGCTTCGGCGCCGCCGGTCTCCTTGCTTCGAAAGAAGCTCGGGCCGCGGCTGTCGGCGACGGTGTTGGCCAAGCGGTCCATCGCGCGCGACGCGGCCGGGTAGTCGATGCCGCCCATGTGCGACAGCTCTTGCGTGATGCTGGTGGGCGCCGCATCGCCCATCGTTTGCGCCACCTTCGTGAGGTCGTCGAAGGAGGCGCGCATGCCCCCCGCGCCGCCCATGCGCGTGGTCAACATCGCGCGCAAGAGCCGCGCTTCGGGGTCGTTTGCGCTCTTGAGCGGCTCGGCGTCGACGAGCGACAGGGCCCACTCCGAGTGCTGCGTGAGGATGTGCGACGCGGCGAGGCGGCGCTGCGTGAAGGCCAACGTCGCGGCGTCGTTTTGCCGTCCCGCGCGGGCCCGCGCGAGGTTCAGCCAGCCGCTGCGATTGGAGCCGAAGGGCGAGATCCAGCCCGCAAAAGCCAGGGTATCGGCGTTGACGTCGGCTTGACCGGCCACCGTGTCGAGCAAGCCAGGGGCCCGCGGCGAGCGCAGATCCTCCGCGCCGCCCAGCGTCCGCAGCACCGCCGCGACGAGGGCGCCGGCGGGGCTCGGGGAGGGCGCTTTGGCCGCCGCGTCGGGCTTCGCGGGCGAAGGCTTCTTCTTCGGATCGACCGCCGGCGGTGGCGGTGCTTCGCCCAGCGCGAGGCCCTTTTCCAGGCTCGTTTCGACGCGCGTGACGGTCACCGACTTGGGGTCCGGCAGGCGCAAGCCCGAGAGGTCCGAGCTCGTGACGAGGCTCAGCGGACGGTGCGCGTCGTCGGTGAAGCGTGCGCGTGCGCGGCCTTCGTCGGCCAGCGCGCCCGAACATACTTTGAGCACCAACAAATGCTCACCCGCCTTCGGCTTCACCTCGAACGCGAGCCTGTCGAGCAGCGCGCGCGGGTTCAGCACGTCGCTCGACACGGCGTCGACGCCGTCCCAAATCACGCGCACGGCGCCCGTGGACGCCACGCGCACGACCAGCGATTTGTCGGCCAAAGAAGGCGGAATCGTCACCTTCGAGGCGAGGTACGTGCAGCTCTCGGTGCGCGGCGCGATCATCAAATCAAGCGGCAGACCGCGCGCCGTCGACGACGCGGGCAGGGCCCTGCGCCAGGTCACATCGAACGCGCCCCACGCGTAGCTCGCGCGCGGATCGCCCCAGGTTTGGCCGTCGGCCTCGGGCCCCTCGCGCCGCGTGAGCCCACCGCCCGCGTCGTGAAACGGTCCCAGCACGGCGAACGCTTTCACGAGACCATCGGCATCCGCAGGCGCATCGAAGAGCGCGCTCGCGCCGCCCCGCCACGGCTCCCCGAGCGGCGCTGGGATCAGCGACAAACCAAGCCATTTTGCGTCGTCGGCGAGGGGCGTGTTGCCCTTGGCGAGGCGCGCCAACCCGTCGCGCGCCCGCCCGAATGTTGCGCGATCATCGAGCGACGCCGCCAAGACGAGGCCCACCAACGCATCGTCACCGCCCCGTTCCGCCCGCGCGAGGGCTTGATCCAACATCTCGTCGGGGGTCGCTGCGGTGTAACGGGGCCCGTCGGCTCGGGCCGCTGCGCTCGAAATCGTGAGGGCCAGGCCCGCGAGGGCCCCAAGGCCCGTGAAGAGGACGCGTCGCATGGGCCATGGATAATGCCTTCGCCCCGGCCCGTCTCGCCGCTTGACGGAAAAGGCGAGGGCGAATATTTCGTACACGAAGCATCGTGCCCCCCGCCCTCCCGCTCCCCAAAGACAAGAAGGCCGACGTCGACGCCATCGTCGAGACCATCATCTACCTCTACACGGAGTCGCGGCGGCTCACGAAGGGCATGGCCAATGAATATGGCCTCACGGGGCCCCAGCTCACCACGCTCAAGCTGTTAGAGACCTTTGGGGATCTGTCGTTATCGTCCCTCTCCGAGCGCATTCGCGCTCAAAACAGCACCGTAACTGGCATCATCGACCGCATGGAGCGGGAGGGCCTCGTGCGGCGCGAACGGTCCACGACGGACCGCCGCGTGGTTCATATTCGCTTGACCGAAAAGGGCGCCAAGCTCGCGCAGAGCATCTCCGTCGAGCCCATGCTCATCTTCCGCGCGGCGCTCACCAGCCTCTCGCGCGAGGACACCAAAGATCTGTTTCGCATTTTGACCAAGCTCGAAAAGGTGGTTCGCGCCCACGTCACCGAGGGTGCCAGTCTGCCACCGAGCAACTCCGAGGAGCTCCCATGAAAGACAAGCTCACCTTTACGGGCGAAAAGCGCAAAGACGGTCGTGACCCCGACGTGGTCGTCGTGACATGCGCCCTCACAGGGGTGTTGGCCAATCGCCGACAGTGCCCCGGCATCCCCTACACGCCCGCCGAAATCGGCGAGGAGGCCAAACGTGCCTACGACGCGGGGGCCGCCGCCGTGCACATCCACGCTCGCAACGACGACGGTTCACCCACGTTTTCGCCTGCGGTTTTTGCCAAGATCAAAGAAGAGGTGCAAAAACGCAGCCCCATCATCCTCAACTACTCGACGGGCACCATCCTCGACGACGTCAGTGAGCAGTGCACCTACATTCGCGAGTCGCGCCCCGAAATAGCCGCCCTCAATATGGGCACGATGAACTACTCGAAATATTCGGCCAAGCGGAAGGCCTTTGATTTCGACATGGTGTTCCCCAACACCTACGAAAAGATCATCAAGCTCTTGAAGGTGATGAACGAGGCGGGCGTGAAGCCCGAGCTCGAGTGCTTCGATTCGGGGCACACGAACGGCATTGGCCCGCTGCTCGACATGGGCGTGCTCGTACCGCCCCTGCAGTTCTCGTTCATCGTGGGCGTTTTGGGCGGTATCCCCGCGCGGGTCGAGTCGCTGCAACTGCAGGAGAAGCTCATCCCGCAAGGGTCGGAGTGGGAGGTCATCGCCATCAGTCACGGTCATTGGCGCATGCTCGCCACGGCCCTCGTCCTCGGCGGCAACATCCGCACGGGCCTCGAAGACCACCTGTATTTGCCGAATGGCGAGATGGCGTCGAGCAACGGTGCTTTGGTGGACGTGGCGGTGCGGATGGTGCACGACGTCGGCCGACGCCCCGCGACCGTCGAAGAGGCCCGAGCCATCCTGTCTTTGCCGGGGGCCGCGTGATCGAACGGGCCTACAAGACCCTGCTTGCGACGAGCGAGGGTGGCATTCTGCGCTTGACGCTCAACAACCCCGCGCGGCGCAACGCGATAGGTCCGCGCATGGTCAACGAGCTGTGCTGGGCTGTCTCGGACGCGCAAGAGAGCGCGGAAGTCCGGGTGATCGTGCTCACGGGGGCCGGAGATGCCTTTTGCGCGGGGGGCGACTTTGCGCAGATGACAGGCGGCGCCGACGGCGACGAACTGCCACCCAAAGGCGACTATGCGGATCTGCTCATTGCCCTGACGAAGAGCGAAAAGCCCATCATTGCGCGGGTCAACGGCCACGCGATGGGCGGAGGTCTCGGCCTCGTGGCGGCCAGTCACTTCGCGATCGCGTCGAAGAGCGCTCTGCTCGGCACGCCCGAGGTGAACGTGGGCCTCTTTCCCATGATGATCATGGCCGTCTTGGCGCGCGTGATCCCCCGGCGAAAGTTGCTCGAAATGATGATGTTCGGCGAGCGCTTGAAGGCCGACGAGGCGGCCGAGCTGGGGCTCGTCTCGAAGGCCGTCGAGGCCGCCGAGCTCGACGCCACGGTGGATGCTTATACGCAAAAGCTGTTGACGAAGAGCCCCATGACGCTGCGCTTGGGCCTCTCGGCCTTTGCCGCACAAGACGATCTGTCGCTGAGCGACGCGCTGCCCCTCTTGCGAGACCGCTTGGCAGGTTGTTTGGCCACCGACGACGCGCGCGAAGGACTGATGGCCTTCTTGGAAAAGCGCACCCCGCGCTGGACCGGCAAATAGGCCACTTCGCGCACCCCGCCCCCACGAAAAGACCGAGGAGAATACCGCCGTGAACATGCGAGAGCTGGTCAAAGACTTGGAAGCTGCCCGGGAGCGCGCGCGGCAAATGGGCGGGCCCGACAAGGTCCAAAAGCAGCACGACCGGGGTAAGCTCACGGCCCGCGAGAGGCTCTCGGCGTTCTACGACGACGGCGTGTATTTCGAGGTCGGCATGCACGGTACGGCCATGGGGCTCGCGGCTGGCGATGGCAAAGACCGCCCGCCCGCGGACGCCGTCGTGTGCGGCTTTGGCAAGGTTGACGGGCGCATGGTGTGCTGTGCAGCCTACGACTTCACGGTGAAGGGCGGCAGTATCGGCTATACGGGCGAAGAGAAGGTCACGCGCCTCCGGCAAATGGCCTTGAGGGGCCGCTGGCCCATTGTGTGGCTCATCGACTCCGGTGGCGCGCGCATCGATCCGGGCTCGAGCCACCCCGACATGATCTCGCTGTTTGCGGGCTCGGGGCACCTGTTTCGCGAGCAAGTGCACATGAGCGGCGTGGTGCCGCAGGTGGCCGCCATGGTGGGCCCCGGCGCGGCCGGAACAGCCTATATCCCGGCCCTCGCGGACTTCGTGCCCATGGTCAAGAACATTGGCTCCATGGCCCTCGGCGGGCCCGCGTTGGTCAAAGCGATGACGGGGGAAGACATCAGCGAGCAAGAGCTCGGGGGCTCCAAGGTCCATACGGCCAAGAGCGGCGTCGCCGACTACGAGTGTGAGAACGACGCGGCGGCCCTCGCGCTCGTGAAGCGTTACCTGTCGTTTTTCCCCTCCAACTGCGAAGAAAAGCCCCCGCGACTGCCAGTTACGGATCCGATCAACCGGCGTGAAGAGTCGCTCCTCGACCTGTTGCCCGAGAATTCCAAGCGCGCCTACGACATGTACAAGCTCATTGGCGCCATCGTCGATCACGGCGAATGGCTCGATTTGAAGCCCAAATGGGCCAAATCGATCATCACTTGTCTGGCACGCATCGGGGGCGAGCCCGTGGGCATCGTGGCCAATCAGCCGAACCACGTGGGCGGCATCCTGGACGTCGACTCGTCCGACAAGGCCGCGCGTTTCATGCAAATTTGCGACGCGTTCAACATCCCGCTCGTGTTCCTGCAAGACGTGCCAGGCTTCATGATTGGCTCCAAGGTGGAGCACCAAGGCATCATCCGGCACGGGGCCAAGATGCTCCACGTGATGTCGGCCGCGACGGTCCCCAAGATCACGGTGGTTGTGCGCAAGGCCTATGGCGCCGGCTACTACGTGATGAGCGGCCGCGCCTACGAGCCCGACCTGATCGTCGGCTGGCCG
>CAYLJT010000119.1:0-13780 GCA_964383995.1 uncultured Polyangiaceae bacterium | reverse complement strand
CGGCGGTTGCGCGAGGTACACGTGGCCGCCGCGCAGCAGGCCGCGCAGGTGCCGGTAGAAAAACGTGAGCAACAACGTCGCGATGTGGTGACCGTCGCTGTCGGCGTCCATCAGCAAGAAGATCTTGCCGTAGCGCAGCTTGGAGGGGTCGAGGTCCTCGCCGAACCCGCAGCCGAGGGCGCTCACGATGTCTTGCAGCTCTTTGTTGGAAAGAGCCTTCGAGGTGGACGCCTGCTCGGTGTTCAACACCTTGCCGCGCAGCGGCAAAATGGCCTGCGTGCGGCGATCGCGTCCTTGCTTCGCGCTGCCTCCGGCGCTGTCGCCCTCGACGATGAACAGCTCGCTCTCGGAGGAGTCGGTGGACGAACAATCGGCGAGCTTGCCCGGCAAATTGAGGCGATGCGAAATGGGTGTCTTGCGCAGGACCTGCTGCGTGGCTTCGCGGCGCGCTTCACGCGCGCGGCCCGCGAGGATGGCGCGGGCGACGATGGACTCGGCGGAGCTGCCGTTTTCGAGCAGCCATTGTTCGAGCGCAGGGCGAATGGCCCCTTCGACCGCGGGCCCGGCTTCGGGGTTGTTGAGGCGATCCTTCGTTTGACCCTGAAATTGCGGCTCGGCGAGGTAGATCGAGAGCACGCCCACCAGGCCCTCGCGGATGTCGTCGGCGGTGAGCGTCACGCCCTTGGGCGCAAGGCTCTTCGTCTCGATGTAGGCGCGCACGGCCTTGACCACCGCGGAGAGCAAGCCGCTCTCGTGGGAGCCACCGGATGAAGTGGGGATGCCGTTCGCATAGGAGCGCACGTGCTCGTCGGTGGACTCGGTCCACTGCAACACGACCTCGATGCGCATGCCGTTCTCTTTGAAGAACTGGAAGGGCGCGGGGTGCACCACGTGTTTGCCCCGTTGCGCCACGAGCTGCGGGAGAAAGTCCGCGATGCCGTTGGGGTGAAGGAAGGTGACCTCTTCCTTGGAGGCCTCGTCGCGAAAAACAAACGTCAGGCCGCCGTGCAGATAGGCCTTCGCTTCGAGCCTGTCGCGCACGGTTTCCGCGTCGAACAAGAGCTTCGCGCCGAAGATCTCGGGGTCGGGCCGAAAGCGAATGGTGGTGCCGTGCTTGCGCGTGGCCTCGCCGCGCTTGAGCGGCGCCTGCGGCGCGCCGCGGCTGAAGTGCTGCGTGTGCGTGTAGCCGTCGCGAAAGACCGTGGCTTCGAGCTCGACGGAAAGGGCGTTGACGACGCTCGATCCGACGCCGTGCAGACCCCCCGACACTTGGTAGCTCGAGCTCGCGAACTTGCCGCCTGCGTGCAGCGTGCAGAGGATGAGCTCGAGGGCGGGACGGCCGTAGCGCGGGTGCACGTCGACGGGCATGCCGCGGCCGTCGTCGCTCACCGTGGCGCCGCGATGATCGGGGTCGAGCGTGACGACGATGCGCTTGGCGTGGCCGTTGATGCCCTCGTCGACGGCGTTGTCGACGATCTCCCAGAGCAGGTGGTGAAAGCCACGCGCGTCGGTGCCGCCGATGTACATCGCGGGCCGCTTGCGCACGGGCTCCAGGCCCTCCAAAACCTCGATGTCTTTGGCGCTGTAGCCGCTGGTTTCGGGCGCAGTCGCCGCGCTTGCGGCGGGAGCTTTGGGGCTTTCTTTTTGCGTCGGACGAGGCTTGCGAGGGGATGTCATGACGATGCCTCCGGGCTGAGGGAGGGCAGGGCGACGGCCGGGAGCACCGCCTTCGCGAATCTGTCGCGCTTGACGATGGCCTGACCGCGGTCGCCACGGGTGCCGAGGATTTTGTTGACGCTCAGCTCGACGAGCTTGCCCTTCTCGGTCTCGACCAACATGCTGCCGACACCTCCGGGGGCGACAAACACGGCAACAACACGCTCGTTTTCCGGCACCTTCATCACGGCCGAGCCCTTGCCCACGCCGGACAGTTGGCTGATGTCCGAGACAGGAACGGCCAGCGCGTGGCCGTCGCTCGAAGCCATCAGCACCACGTCCCCGAGGTCGACGGGCAACATGGCCACCACCTCGTCGCCCTCGTTGAGCCGCGCGAAACGTCGGCCCGCGCGCGTCGAAGCGTCGCGGTGCGCGCGCAGCGAGAACACGAAGCCGAGGCCGCTGCGCATCAACGCCAACGCGAACGGAGGCTCGGGCACCGCGGAGCCCTCGGTGGGATCGGGGACGTCGCGCACGCGCGGATCGAAGCTCAAGAGCGCGATCATTTTCTCGCCGTCGGCGAGCTTGAAGAATTTTTGCACCGGGTCGCCGTAGCCCGTGGACGGGGGCACGTCGTGGATGCGGGCCACGTAGGCCGCGCCCAAGTTGGAGAAGAACGCCACCGTGGAGCGTGTCGAGCCGATGGCCACCGAGAGCACCGAGTCGCCCTCGCGCACGCGTGTCTGAGACAAATCTTTGATTTCGCGCACCCGCTTGACCCAGCCTTGCGCGGTGAGGATCACGTTGGCGTCCTCGGCTTGGATGAAGTCTTCGGCCTGGAACTCGGGCTCGTCGACGGCGCCGACCACCTTGGTCCTGCGCCGATCGCCGTAGGTGCTCTTGATCTCCGACAGCTCGTCTTGCACGAGCTTCCAACGGGCCGACTCGCTGCCGAGCAGCTTGTCGAGGCGCTTGGCCTCCGCGCGCTTCTCCGACAGCTCCTTCTTGACGACCTGGATTTCGAGCCGCGCGAGGCGATAGAGGCGAAGCTCCAAGATCGCATCGACCTGCTCGTCGGAGAGAGCGAAACGCTTGACCAACTTGCTGGCCGCGTCGGCCTTGCCTTCGCTCTTGCGGATGATCGTGATCATCTCGTCGAGGGCGTCGAAGACCTTCTCGAAGCCTTCCAGGACGTGGATGCGGCGGCGCAGCTCTTCGAGCTCGAAGGCGACGCGGCGCGTGACCGTCGCCAAACGAAAATCCACGAACTCGCGCAGGATCTCCTTCAATGACAGGCGGCGCGGGGCGGCGACGTCGTCCTTGTCGGTGGGGACGAGGCAGGTGAGGTTGACCTGCACGTTGGTCGCGAGGGGCGTGTTTTTGTAGAGGTACGCCATCACGAGCTGGGGATCGGTGCCGCGCTTGAGCTCGAGCACCACGCGCACGTCGGTGGTCGATTCGTCTCGGACATCGAGCAGGCCGGAGAGCTTCTTGCCGATGATCACCTCGGCGATTTTCTCGACGATGCTCCTGCGCTCGACCGCGTAGGGGATAGAGGTGAGCACCACGTTGATCGCGTTGCGCTTCGAGCCGTCGTCCTCGATCAGCCACTCGCCTCGCAACTTGAGCGAGCCTTGGCCCGCTTCGTAGATGGCTTCGAGCTCCTTCTTCGTGGTGAGCAGCTGGCCGCCGGTCGGGAAATCGGGCCCGCGAACCAAGCTCAAAAGCCGGCTCATCGTGATGTTGGGGTCGTCGATCAAGGCCGCGCACGCGTCGATGACCTCGTTGAGGTTGTGCGGCGGGATCGATGTCGCCATGCCGACGGCGATGCCCTGCGAGCCGTTGACGAGCAGGTTCGGGAAGCGGCTTGGCAAGACGATCGGCTCGCTGCGCGTGCCGTCGTAGTTAGGGCGCCATTCGACGGTGCGCTTGCCCAGCTCGCGCAGCAGTTCGACCGCCAGGGGCCGAAGCTTGGCCTCCGTGTAACGCATGGCAGCGGGCGCATCGCCGTCGATCGAACCGAAGTTTCCGTGGCCCGCCACGAGCGGGCCGCGCATCACGAAGTCCTGCGCGAGGCGCACCATGGCGTCGTAAATCGCGGTGTCGCCGTGGGGGTGGTACTTTCCCATCACGTCGCCGACCACCGCCGCGCTCTTGCGATAGCGACCATCGGGCGCGAGACCGAGATCGTGGTGCATGGCGTACAGGATGCGCCGCTGCACGGGCTTGAGGCCGTCGCGAACGTCGGGCAACGCGCGCGACGTGATGACGCTCAACGCATAGTTGAGGTAGCGCCGCTGCGCCTCTTCGGAGAGGGACGTGTCCGGAACCGGCGGGGGCGGAGCAGGGGGCCCGCCAGCGGGTGGGCGGCGCTTGCCACGGCCGCCGCCGGAGGCAGAGCTTTCGGGCCCGTCAAGGGGCAGGGTGAGTTGGTCGGCGCGGGACAAAATCGGGCTCCTCGTGGGGTGCACCTTCGTTCAGTACATGCGAGGGGTCTCTCGCAATAGCGAGGTGCGCGGGCATGGTCAAGGCCGGCCGATCGCCAGGGCGGTGAAGCACCTTTGCGCTTCCGGCCGGGGTCACCATGGGCTACGGGTGGCGCGCCTTCCGGGGCGCACGAGCGCTCCTCCCAACGAAAACGGCTTCATTTGCGAATGATGGCGACCATCCACCGGCTGCTCCGCGCGACTGCGCTGACTCTGCTCGTGGCCATCACGCTCCTCGTTTTTCCGGCGCGTGCGCTGGCCCAAGCGGCGGGGGACACGGCGCCGCAGCTCGCGCCGACGGAGAACGACCTGGCGCGAGGGCAGCCCATCGCCGACGTGGCCATCGTGGGCATTCGGCGCATCGCCCCCGACGACGTTCGCGCCTACCTGCAGGGGGCTCGGATCGGCAAGGCCTACACCCCCGAGGGCATCGCACGCGACGTGCGCGAGCTGTGGGACTCGGGCTTTTTCGACGACGTTCAGGTCGACCTGACCCGCCGCGATGACGGCGTGCGTTTGCGCTTCTTGCTCCGCGAAAAGCCGAGCATCAAGACCATCGAGTTCACGGGAAACTCCGAGATCGACAGCGACGATCTGACCGAAGCGTTGAGCGTCGAGGTGAAGACAGGCAGTGTCCTCTCCTACGCGGCGCTCCGTCGTGGCGTGCAGAAGATCCGCGATAAGTACGCAGAAGAAGGCTTTTTTCTCGCTGAGGCCAGCTTCGACGTCACGCCCGAGCGCGACAACGAGGTCACGGTCAAATTCGCCGTCTCCGAGCACCAGAAGGTGAGCGTCCGGCGCATCACGTTCATCGGCAATCACAGCGTTTCCGATGAAGAGCTCCGGGAAGTGATGCTCACCGGACAGTCGAGCTTTTTCGACTTCGGCTCCGGGGGCCCCTTCCGCCAAGACGCCTTCGAGCGCGACGTCCTCATCCTCAGCTCCCTCTATTACGACCGAGGTTTTCTCGGCGTTCAGATCGCGACGCCGCGCATCATGCTCACGCCCGATCGCACGGGCATCGAGATCACCCTCACCATCCACGAGGGACCGCGCTTCAAGATCCGACGCCTGCGCGTCTACGAGGTCGACAACGACGGCCGCGAGATCGATCCCCTTGGTGGTCGCCGCGCGTTGCGCGAAATGGTGCGCGCCAAGCCGGGCGATTACTTCAACCGCGCCGAGCTCGCGAAGGATCTCTCGGCGGTGCAGACGATGTACCGCGATCACGGCTACGCCAACGTCGAGGCTCGTCCCGACACCCAGCTCTACCCCGAGCAAAAAGAGGTCGACGTCGTGGTCTCGATCCGCCGTCGCCAGCTCGTGTACTTCGGGCGCATCGAAATTCGCGGCAACACGAAGACGCGCGACAAGGTCTTCCGCCGTGAAATCGAGGTCAACGAGAGCGAGCTGTTCAGCGAGACGAAGCTCGAGCGCAGCAAGCGTCGCATTACGTCCCTCGGTTATTTCGAGCGCGTCGACATGTCGACGTCGCAGGACCCCGACGATCCGACGCACGTCGACGTCACCTTCGAGGTGACCGAAAAGCCCACGGGCACCTTCCAAGTGGGCGCCGGTTTTTCGAGCATCGAGAACTTCATCGCCACCGCGCAGGTGCAGCAGGCAAACCTGTTTGGCAACGGGCAATCGCTGGCATTGCAGGCCCAAATCTCGGGTCTACGCCAGCAAATCGATCTGCGCCTCTACGAGCCCTACCTGCTCGATAGCCCCTTCTCGGCGTCGGTGAGCTTGTACGACCAGCTCCGCATCTACGATCAATTCTCGCAGTCTTCGGTCGGCGGCTCGTTCTCGCTTGGCTACCCGATCATCGATCCCGAGCTCCGCGCGTCGCTCACGTACACCCTCGAATCGGACGAGATTTCGACCACCACCACGTCGACGTTCCTCGGCACGGCGAGCTCGGTCTCGACCTTTCAGAACCTCCCGCTCGCCAACGTGTTCAACGACGGCATCACGTCGAGCGTGCGGCCCGCGCTGACCTACGACACGCGAAACAACAAGCTCTTTCCCACCTCGGGCATCTACTTGCAGGGCTCCGTCGAGCTCGCGAGCAGCGCCTTCGGCAGCGACAACGAGTTCATCCGCTACCGCACCACCGGCCGCTTCTATTACCCGCTCACGTCGACGATCGTGGCCAAGCTCAACACCGAGGCGGGCCTCGTCGAGAGCCCCGGTGGCAACGGCGTGCCCATCTTCGCGCGCTTTTATTTGGGCGGCATCCTCGACGTCCGCGGCTTCCCGCTGCGCAGTATCGGCCCCCGTCTGCCCATCAAGCGGAGCCTCGACGAGAACGCGTCGCCCATCCAAAACGGCGCAAATATCGGCGGAAACTTGATGTATTACCAAAACCTCGAGGTCGAGTTCCCGATCCTCGATCAGGTGGGCATCCGGGGCGTCGTGTTCACCGATCTGGGCAACGCGTGGAACCTCGAAGAGCTCTACTGCCAGGCCGCGCCGGCCTCGCCGAACGCCGCCACGAACCCGTGTTTCTCCGCCGGTAGCGTCTTTGACATGCGCACCTCGTGGGGCTTCGGCATTCGCTGGTTCTCGCCCCTCGGCCCGCTGCGCTTCGAGTGGGGCTTCCCCTTTGCTCCCTTCGAGTACGAAGAGTCGAGCGTCTTCGAGTTCACCATCGGCAACTTCTTCTAAGCTCGCAGCGGAGCATCGCGATGCCCGAGCCCGTGATCCGCTTCGCCGACGTCAAGAAGGCCTTTGGTCCAAAGGTCATCTACAAGCACCTGGATCTCGAGGTTTTTCAGGGCGAGACGCTGACGATCATGGGGGGCTCGGGGGTCGGCAAGAGCGTGCTCCTCAAGCTGCTCATCCGCTTGCTCCCCACCGACGCGGGCTCCATCACATTTCACGACGAAGAGATCACGACGATGAGCGAGCGCCGTGTCCGAGACGTGCGCCGACGTATCGCGATGCTCTTTCAAGGCGCCGCGCTCTTCGACTCCATTTCGGTGGGCGAGAACGTCGCCTACGGCTTGGAGGAGCACTACAACCACACGATGAGCCCCGCGGCGATCGCCGAGCGCGTTGATTGGGCGCTCTCCCTCGTGGGGTTGCCGGGCATCGAGAGCATGCGGCCTTCGGACCTCTCGGGCGGCATGAAGAAGCGTGTGGGGCTTGCCCGCGCCGTCGCCCTCAAGCCCGAGGTGTTGCTCTACGACGAGCCCACGACGGGCCTCGACCCCATCAACACGCAACGCATCAACCACCTGATCAATGGCTTGAAGCGCGCCATCGGCGTGACGAGCATCGTGGTCACCCACGACATGAAGAGCGCCTTCTTCGTTTCGGACCGCATCGCGATGGTCTACAAAGGCGAAATTATTGCCGTTGGAACGCCCTCCCAAATCGAGTCGAGCCACGATCCTCGGGTCGCCGATTTCGTGGCAGGCAATGCCCCCGCGAACGAAGACGTGCAAACCTTGCTGAACGCCTGAGCCGATGCTCTCGCCCTCCCCGTGCCGATGAACGCTGCGCGCGAAATCAAGGTCGGTCTCTTCGTCCTCGCGGGCCTCGTGCTCGCGGGTATCGCCGTGTTTCTGATCGGCGACGAGCGCCGCATGTTCGACTCGTCGGTCGAGTACCGCGCGATGTTCGACGACGTCGAGGGGTTGAAGGCCGGCGCCCCCGTGCGCATGGGCGGTGTCGACGTCGGCACGGTGACCGAGGTGGGCTACGGCCCCGATGGCGACGACGGCAAGGTCTACGTCCTGCTCGATGTCGTGGCCACCGAGGCCACGCGCATCCGCGCCGACAGCACCATCCGCGTGGCGGACAAAGGCATGCTCGGCGACAAGATGATCGTGATCTCGCGGGGCACGATGAGCCTCGCGCAAATCCCCGAGAACGCCTTCATCACGCCTTCCACCGAGGTCGGGATGTTCGGCCAAATCGGTGAAATCGCGAAGGACGCCAAGGGCACCATGGAGCGCATTCGCGATGTCTCGGACGAGCTCGCCAACGCCGAGCTCCACGCCAACATTCGCGGCACCGCCGCGTCGCTCAACATCATCTTGCGCGAGGTCGCCGAAGGGCAGGGCTATCCGCATCGCGTGCTCAGCGACCCTGCGGAGGCCGAGCGCATTGGCCGCACCATCGACGACCTCGATCGCACGCTCGTCGAGCTATCGGCCACCATGCGCGACGTGCGCCAGGTGGTAGGCCGCGTGAAGGAAGGGCCGGGATTCGCGCACGATCTCGTTTACGGTCCGGGCCCCACCAAGCCCGTCGAGCAGATCGGAGAGGCCGCCGCTGAGGTGGCGCTCACGCTGCGCGGCGTGCGTGAAGGGGACGGCCTGGCCCATGACATGTTGTTTGGTGGCGACGACGGTTCGGGTCGTCGCGCGATGAACGACCTGGCGGCGATGACCTCCGACATGCGCGCGATCGTGGGTGACGTGCGAAAGGGGAAGGGGACGGTGGGCGCTCTGCTCGTCGACCCTTCGCTCTACGAAGACATGAAGGTGCTCGTGGGCAACGTCAGCCGCAACGACGTGCTGCGCGCGCTCGTTCGCTACTCGATTCGCCAAGACGAAGCGAAGCCGAGCGCCACCGTCGCCTCGCCTTGATCGTGCGCTCGCGGTGCCAGAGCTGAACAGGCGCGAGGGGGAGCCGTTGCGGTCTTGCTTGCGTCGTCGAAGGGGGGCGCCTATGCGGTCTACATGCCCCGAGACTTCGCCGAACGGACGCGTCGCGTGGCGCCCAGCGCGACCATTGCGATGGGCGCGTTGGCGGCGCGCATCCGCGCCGAAGGGCACAAAGTTTACCCGTTCAGTATGGGCGAGCCCGACTTCGCGACGCCTTCGCACATTTGCGATGCCGCCAAAGCAGCGCTCGACGCCGGCGCAACGCACTACACGCCCGTCACGGGGACGGCGGAGCTCAAGGCAGCCATCGTAGCCGCCACCGCGAGGGATCGGGGCTACCGCCCCGCGCCCAACGAAATCGCGGTGTCCGTGGGCGTGAAACACGCCCTCGCGAACCTCGCGCTCGCGCTCTACGAAGAGGGCGACGAGGTCGTGATCCCCGCGCCGTGCTGGGTCAGCTACCCCGAGCAAGTCCGCCTTGCCGGGGCCACGCCGGTGCTTGTTCACGCGACAGAAGAGCAGGGCTTTCGCATGACACCGGAGGCCCTCGCCGGCGCGCTCAGCGCGCGCACGAAGGCCGTGATCCTCTGCTCACCGTCGAACCCTACGGGCGCCGCCTATTCGCGCGCCGAGCTCGAGGCCATCGCGGAGGTGCTTCGCGCGCACGACTGTTGGATCATCGTCGACGAGATCTACGGCGGTCTCGTTTACGACGGCTTCGTGCACGCCTCGATGCGGGCCGTCGCGCCCGACTTGGTCGAGCGCCTCGTGATCCTCGACGGCGTCAGCAAGACCTACGCAATGACGGGTTGGCGCATCGGTTGGAGCATCGCGCCCCCCGCGCTTACCAAGCAAATCGACGTCTTGCAGGGCCAAAACACCACGAACCCGGCGGCCGTCTCGCAGGCCGCCGCGGTCGCCGCGCTGCTCGGCCCGCGCGAGCCCGTCGACGCCATGCGTCAAGCGTTTGCCCGTCGCCGCACCCTGATGGTCGACGGCCTGCGCGCCATCCGTGGCGTCAAATGCCGCATGCCCGAAGGAGCCTTCTACGCCTTCGCCGATGTGCGCGCTCTGCTCGGCATCGACGTGGGGCAGGGCGCCCCGCGGGTCCTCCACGACGACACCGAGCTGGCGATGTGGCTCCTGGAAGAGCTGAAGGTCGCGACGGTGCCTGGCAGCGCCTTCGCGGCGCCCGGCTACCTGCGCCTCTCCTACGCCTGCACCGAGAGCGACATCGAGCAGGGGCTGGCCCAAATCGCCGCCCGCCTGGGGTCCGCAGAGGGTTGAAGGGACTTGCGGCTACCCCATAGATTCAACCGAAGCTCACCCAGCCCCCCGCGCGGTGCTTGCTCGGAAAAAGTTTCGCGTATTGTCCTAGCGGGCCGCGTTGACGCGGCACCAATAACCTTGGTAAATGCCGCGCAAAACGCGCGTTAGAAGGTGAAACCGTGGCTGCGAACAAGGGCGAAGACGGCACCAATCCCGAAGGCCATATCTGGAGAATTGCCCCGACAAGGCGCGATTTTCTTGGCTTTTTGGGCTGGGGCGCGGTCCTCAACTCGATCGGCATAGGAACCCTGGCATTCGTTCGGTTCATGTACCCCCGGGTGCTGTTCGAGCCGCCGACCCAGTTCAAAATCGGCAAACCTACCGATTATTCCCCGGCGTCCACGAGCGAGAAGTGGATCAAGGCCCTTCGCCTCTGGGTCATTCGCTACGAAGACCGCTTCGTCGCGATGAGCGCCATCTGCACCCACCTCGGGTGTACGCCGCGCTACCTGTCTACGGAAGACAAGTACAAGTGCCCCTGCCACGGCTCGGGATACCGCGGTTTTGCTGCGGGTTGGCGGGTCACGGGCGCCAACTTCGAAGGTCCGGCCCCCCGGCCCCTCGAGCGTTTCAAGCTTGGCCTCGCCGACGACGGTCAGATCCTCGTCGACAAGGGCACGACATTCCGCATCGAAAAAGGCGACGCGGACAAACCGGGGGCGTTTTTACCCTACGCCTGATTCGGAGCGGCAACGGGCGCAAGCGCGCTCAGCCCATAGGGTAGTTTTTGGATTCTCGGACGGAGGCATTCGTGGAGCAGAAGCGGAGTTGGTTCGACGTAGTCAAGAGCTCGTATGTCTGGAAGTCGATGTTCCGGCACGAGTATCAGGACACGTACCGGAACCGCGTTTTGCAGGTTTCTTCGAACGTCTTTTTGCACCTGCACCCCACCAAGATTCGCCGCCACGCGCTGCGTCTTCGGTTCACGTGGTGCATGGGCGGAATCACGTTCTTGCTGTTTCTGATCCTCGTCGTGACGGGCGTCATCCTGATGTTCTATTACCGGCCCACCGGTGAATATGCCTATCACGACATGAAGTATCTCCAGTTCGATGTGCCCTTCGGCATGATCATGCGCAACATGCACCGCTGGGGCGCGCACGCCATGGTCATCGCGGTCTGGCTGCACATGTTCCGCGTGTTCATGACGGGCTCGTACAAGCCGCCGCGCGAGTTCAACTGGATTATCGGCGTAAACCTCCTGGTCATGACGCTGATGCTGTCCTTCACGGGCTACCTCCTGCCTTGGGATCAGCTCTCCATCTGGGCCGTCACCGTCGGCACCAACATGGGTCGCGCTACACCCCTCCTCGGGCACGAAGGGCCGTTTGCCGAGCTCCTCGGCGTGGACGCCCGCTACGACGCTCGCGCGCTCCTCACTGCAGGCCGCCTGGTCAGCCCCGCGACGCTCCTTCGTTTCTACGTGCTGCACTGCATCTTCATCCCGCTCATCGCGGCGGTCCTGATGATCGTGCACTTCTGGCGTGTTCGCAAAGACGGCGGCATCAGCGGCCCTCTGTAGGCCGCTTGGACTCAGGCTACCTGGTCGACTGACATTCTTCGGCTCAACGACGGATCAAGCAGATGGCTCAAGCTACGATTGGCGAAGGCGCCGCGGTAAAAGAGGCGGCGGGCGCGAAGGTCAAAGAGAAGGCGGTCGAGGCCGAGCGCCTCACCAAGTTGGTGCCCGACAAGGTGCACACGTGGCCCTATCTCGTGCGCCTCGAAATGCTTGTCGGCACCTTCGTCATGGCCTTCATGACGATCTGGTCGATCGTGGTGGACGCCCCCCTCGAAGAGCCCGCCAACCCCACGAAGACGCCCAATCCGTCGAAGGCCCCCTGGTACTTCCTCGGCCTTCAAGAGATCCTGGTCTACTTCGACCCTTGGTTCGCCGGCGTCGTGCTCCCGGGCCTCATCATCGTTGGCCTGATGGTCATTCCGTATATCGACATCAACCCCAAAGGCAACGGCTACTACTGCTTCAAGGACCGGGCCTTCGCGATATCAACCTTCTTGTTCGGCTTCCTGGTCATGTGGATTGTGCTCATCATCATGGGCACCTTCATTCGTGGTCCCGGCTGGTACCTCTTCCTGCCCGGCGAGTTCTGGGATGTGCACAAGACGGTCGCCATCACGAACCTCGACTTTTCCGAGCGTTTCTTTGGGGTCACCGACCCGACGACCTCCATGTTGATCGGCATGGCGGCCACGGGCTTCTGGCTCGTCGGCATCCCCGCCGCCTTCTGGAAGGTTCGTTTGAAGAAGAGCCCCATGCTCCAGCAGCTCGGCTCGGTTCGCTTCTGGATTACCGCCTTCCTCTTCCAGGCCATGACCGGCACGGTGCTGAAGGTGATTCTGCGGCTTGGCTGGAATGTGAAGTACATCTTCCTCGGCCCCTACAACTTCAACGTTTGAGCTTGGGCCCAACGCTGAGCGACTCGACTTGACTGGTTCCATACGTTGGCGCGGGCTGGCCCGCGCGACGGGAGACACCACACGTGGCGCGATTCATCCGAGACGAAAAACGGACCTATTCCTTTACCTGGCTTGCGGCCGGCGGCGTTTTCGCGCTTTCCGCGTTCTGGGCGGTGTACGCCGAGATGGTGACCCGGGTTCCGTGGCAAGAGCACCAACAGGCGTTCTTCGACATGGAACAGGTTCAGGCCAAGCAGGCGCTGACCCGCGCCGAACAGCAGTGGACCCAGGAAATCGAGCCCTCGATCAAGGCGAAGATCGATCGGAAAGCCCAGCTCGAAGAGAGCATGAAGTCGGGCGAGTACAAGACTGCCAACGACCGCCTCCAGGAGCTCAACGTCAAGTTCAACGAGGCCGAGCTCGGCAAGACCTTCGGCGGTAGCGATCTGGACGAGGCTTACTATTACCGCAATCTCGCCGAGTACGAGCGCGACGCCGCGGCCAATGCCGTGCGCCAAGCGTACCGCGATGCCCTGGGTGATCGCGCCAAAGCCGATGGCATGACCGACGCCATCTACGCCGATCCTCCGGCGCCCGCGGCCGGGCCCGACATGTCGAAGGCCATGCACCACCTCCATGCCGAGGTGGCGCGCATGACCGCGCACGTCTCCCAAATCGACCAGGCGATGAGCACCGCCCCCGAAGCGGCGCAGAAGGCCCTGCGCGCGTCCCGTGAGACGGAAGAAAAGGTGATTTCACGGCTCGAAGTCGAGATCAAGCACCAGACGCGCCTCGACGAAGCTCTCGCCGCCATGGCCGCCATCGACGGTCCCGCGGCGCCGCGCGCGACGTCCGGCACCCCCGCGGAGCGCGCCGCCGAAGAAAAGCGCCAGAAGGCCGAGCTGTGCGCGGGCAAGGAGGACACGCGCTCGTGCATTCGTTGGTTGAAGCTCGACCCCGTCGACGACGAGATCAAGGCCATCGACATCGAGATTGGCAAGCTCCGTCGCACGCTGTCCGATGCCGAGCTCCGAGCGTCGCGCGCCGACGAGCGCGCCGAGCCCCCCTTCGATCCGGCCAACCTCATCAAGACCATGGTCGGCCCCTACCAAATCACCCAGGTCGTCATGGGCTGGATCGACTTCGAGCGCGAGGTCGACATCGAGCAGGTGGATCGCTGTACGACCTGCCACATGGGCTCCGACAGCGGCGCCTACGTTGACGCGTCCATCCCCCGGCAATTGCGCACCCACCCGCACCGCAGCACGCTCT
>CAYLJT010000118.1:0-13807 GCA_964383995.1 uncultured Polyangiaceae bacterium | reverse complement strand
AGCCAACCGTCGAACAGGTCGCGACTCTAGCGGCCTGAGGGCGTGAACGCTTACTTTCGCGCGAGCGAGCTCGTCGTCCGTTACCTTGCAGACGACTTTGTAGAACGGACCGGACAGCCACTCTGCCATTTCGGGCGAGCTGCCAAACTTGAGATAACACGCTAGAGATGCGTGCGCACAAGCGAGGACGGCGAAGCCGAGCGGAATCGAGTCGCGGATGAGGATGTACATCTTCATGGAGCTTCCGGCTTCTACGGTAGTGGGTAGAGGACGCTCCTCCACCATGCCACTCAGCTCCTCCCCGCTTTCGATGTCTTGCCTGCCCGCACGGGTTTTGTCGACGACGCCTTCGCCTTGCCATCCATCACCGCCGCCAGGCTCGGTGCCGTGAGCACGCGCAACGACCAACGGGCGAGCGCCGGCTCCTTCGCAGTGAGAATCCGAGCCTTGACATCCGGCGGCACGGGGCCGAAACGCGCCTTGAGCAGGGCCAGCAGGGTCTTGGCCCGGCCCTCGACACGGCCTTCGACACGGCCCTCTACCCGGCCTTCGACTCGGCCTTCGACTCGGCCCTCGACGCGGCCTTCCGCGAGGCCCTCTTCACGCCCCTTCACCTTGAACACATCGAGCACGTCCACGACCATCGCCTTTTCCTCCGGGCTTACCGAGTCTTCCAACAGCTTTACCATCTCGAACGGGTCCAGCGCGGGTTGCGTCACCCGAAGATAGCGCACCATCGCCAGCAAAGCATCTGTCGCGTTGGGCGCCGCCAGCATGGCGTCGAGGGCGCCTTGGATGGTGCGTAGCTCGCTGCGGATCAACGGCGCGCTGGTGCTCGATGAGGGTGTAGAGGTAAGCTTCGTCGTCGCCCACCCGCGCCGAAAACAAGAGGTCGGTATGTCTCGGACGGAGGGTAGGATCCACGAAGCTGCCCTGCTCCATGGACACGCTGTCCCACGCGATGGCAGCAAACACTTCCTGCGGAAGTACCGCGCGCAACAGCCCAACGGCGTGCTCGTGTTGTGAGAAGGCGAACTTGAAGAAGCCGTCGTGCGGCTGTACGGCTTCAGTGGTGGGAGCGGGCTCGGGCATGGTCATGGGCGGTGGAAAAAATGGCAGGACCTGTGTGAGCGCAGCACGGCCGAGCCCGACGGTCGGTGGGCACGTGGGGGCTACAAAAGGGCTATCGACGCTAGGCGGCGCCAGTTGCGCGATTTTGTTTGTGGAAGGTCGATCGCGGGGCGCGCGGGCGGGGGCGAGCCGGGGTGGCCTCGACGAGCCCGACGGCGTGGAGGAGCGGGCTGCCCCTGGTCGCGCCAGAAATGTTGGCTATGATGCGCGGGATGGACCGGAGAAATTTGCTCCAAGCCCTGGCCGCTGCGCCTGTCCTGGCGGCCTGCGACCGCAGCAACGAGCCGCCCAACCCCCCCCAAAACCTCCCATCATCCATGAAGCAACCCGACCCTGTCTTGAGCGTCGAGCCCCTCGGTTTTCCCTGGCAAACCCCCGAGCCGTTTCTCTTCTGTGTGCACCACGACGACGCTTACCCCGCGGGCAACGAGCGCCTCGGCCCCGCGACGTCCCTCGCGGGTCGCAACATTGGCATGGATTTCGGCCGCAAAGACGGCTGGAGCATGTACCACGGCGACGTGGTGCCGGGCTTCCCTCAACATCCGCACAGGGGGTTCGAAACGGTGACCGTTGTCCGGAGGGGCTTGGTAGACCACTCCGATTCGTTGGGCGCCGCCGCGCGCTACGGTCAGGGCGATGTTCAGTGGCTGACCGCAGGCAAGGGCATTGTGCACGCGGAGATGTTTCCCTTGCTCGAAAAGGGCGCGCCCAATCCCCTGGAGCTTTTCCAGATCTGGCTCAACCTACCTGCCTCGGACAAAATGGCGGAGCCGCACTTTGCCATGCTTTGGGCTCCTTCCATACCCAGGCATGTGGCTCGCGATGCCGAGGGTAAGATCACCGAGGTGACCCTGGTGGCAGGTAGCCTCGGCGAGAAGGTCCCGCCGCGGCCGCCGCCCAAGTCCTGGGCCGCTCGCTCGGACACCGACGTCGCGATCTGGACGATTCGCATGGAGCCCGGTGCGCGCTTCACCGTGCCCGCGGCCTCCCTCGGCGTGAACCGAATGCTCTATTTCTTCAAGGGCACATCGCTCGCGATCGGAGAACGGACCATCCCGGCGCGGCGAGCCATTCAGGTGCAAGGTGACCTGGACGCGGTGCTGCTCAATGGGTCCGACGAGGCCGAGCTGCTCATGCTACAGGGGAAGCCCATCGGCGAGCCCATCGCGCAGCAGGGGCCGTTTGTCATGAACACGCCGGGTGAGATCCGCCAGGCTTACGCCGACTACAGCCGGACGCGCTTCGGTGGTTGGCCCTGGCCGAGCGATGGTCCGGTGCATGGCGAGGACGGCGCACGTTTCGCCCGCCACGCCGACGGTCGCACCGAGCGGATGGGCTGACGCTTCCTGGTCGCTCGCGGCCTACCTCCAAAAAAACCTTGACAACCGTTGGCGCGAAACTATCGTGGGCGCCGCTGCTGCGGCGCGTGTCCCCTCGTGCACGTGTTGGGTCCCCATCGAGGAACCGGTTCGTAGGGCCTCCCCGCCGACCACGCCGAACGTGCGTCTCCGCGCGTTTACTTACTGCACGTGCTTGCGTGCGCGTGGGCGGGCGGGCTGGGCTCTCGGGCCAACGTGTGTCCGTCGAATAGACCTGGAAAGCAGCCATGGTTGGCAAAAGTCTCTTGGATGCGGTCGTCCGTCGCGTGGACGGAGCCACGGCTCGCATCGAAAATACACTGGGTATCCCGATCACCCTGGTGGCTCGGGAAGACGTCTCCGTGGAGGCCGACGGGGTGGCCGAGCTCCTTCGTTTTGCCTCCCTTCAAACCTCGTTGGCAGAAATCTTTCGCCGCGAAAAGGCCGGTACGATTGCTCCCTTCTGGGGTGAGCACGAGGGTCGCATCGACTCCATCGTGCTCACGCCGGACTTCCACAAAGGCGCGGGTATCCCTGTCGGCACCGTGGTGGACGCGCGGGGCTTTGTCGTACCGCAGGCGGTTGGCAATGACGTGTGCTGCGGCATGCGCTTGCTTGCCACCGACATTACGCAAGACGAGCTGAGGCCCCACCTTCTTGCCTTGAAGCAGCGCCTGCGCGCGATCTTCTTTCAAGGTAAGCGCGACATCCCCATGTCTCCTCGGCAACGGGAGGCCATGCTGCGTGACGGCCTGTTTGGCCTGAACGCCACGGCGTCCGACAACGCTGGCGAGGGCATCTGGCGCTACTACGATGCGCGCGCCCAGCTCGACGACCTGGAGAGAGCGCACTTTCAAGGCGTCTTGCCGGCCCGAGGCACCTTTGCCTTCGACGCCTACATCCAGTCGTCGGGTCGCTCCGACGGGCGCGACATTCAGATCGGATCGGTCGGTGGTGGCAACCACTTCGTCGAGCTGCAGGTGGTGGACGAGCTCATCGATGGTGGCACCGCGCGCTCGTTCGGCCTCGCCAAGAACGCGGTGACCATCATGGCGCACTCGGGCTCGGTCGGTCTCGGACACATGGTAGGTGGCTACTTCGCCGGACGCGCCCACGATCTCTACCCGACGGGTGTCCCGCACCCCAAACATGGCTATTACGTCCTGCCCACGGCGGGGCCCAACGCGCGTGAGGCGGCGGTCTACCTGGACGCCATGCGCAACGCCGCCAACTTCGCGTTCGCGAATCGGCTCTTTCTGGGCCTGATGGTGGTGCGCGCGCTCAGCGAGGTCTTGGGGCGCGAGGTCAAAAGTCGCCTGGTGTACGATGCGCCGCACAACCTCATCTGGGACGCGGGCGAAGGGCGCTATCTGCACCGCAAGGGGGCGACGCCGGCCCCGGGTCCGGATAGCTTCCCAAGCCCCTTCGCCTACACGGGTCACCCCGTGATCATCCCTGGTTCCATGGGCGACGCGAGCTTCGTGTTGGCGGGTCATGGCCACGATGCCCTGCTTTCCAGTGCGTGTCATGGCGCAGGGCGCTGTCTTACCCGTGGGCGCTCCTCCCATGTGGACGACGGCTTGTACCGGCGCGCGATGGACAAGCTGCACGTCGTCACGCCGCTCGACCCCGACGCGCCGAGCGTGCGGCTGCGCCGCGATATTTTGGAGAAGTACCATCAGCGCCTGAAGGAGGAGGCGCCCTACGCCTACAAGCCCATCACGCCCGTCGTGCAATCGGTGGAAGACGCGGGCATCGCCCGCCGCGTTGCGCGCCTCTGGCCGCTCGTCACCGTCAAGGGCTGAGAACCGAGGTGCGGCCAGCCCGCAGAAAAAATCCCCGTGACACGGCGCGGATAGGCCTTATGTTCGGTCTTCCCTGCCCATGGCCCGCGTCAACCACCTTGCTCTGCTGCGCGCTCGCTTGGGCCTCTGGATTCGGCGTCCGTGGGTGCTCGTGCTGCTCCTGATGGCCGATCTGGTCGAGCTCGGCTTGTCGTTTGCGCTGGCCAGCGTGCGCGAGCCGGTGGCGGCGGCGCGGCTCGGCTACATGGCTTGGGAAGCCCCCTTCCGGTCTCCACCGCCGAACGCCACGGCGGCCACGCTGGGCCTCGTCTTGGGCCTCTGGGTAGGGCTGACTTTGTTGCTGGAGCTTGCGTGGGCCGTGCGGCTCTACCGCGTGCGGCGCTATCGCAGGCAGCTCCGTGTGCCGGCCCGCGGGCGGGTCGCATCACCTCTCGCCTGACGCTGGCGCGCCGTGGTAGTAAGGTGCCCTTATGGCGGCATCCGAACCTGTTCCAGCCCCAGGTGACGCGCCCGGTGTCACCGTCGCCCCGGCCGAAACCGCCGCGGCAAGCGGCGTGGTGATGAGCGCGTCAACGTCCGCCGCCGAGGTTGCCGCTCTTCCGGCGCGCTACATCGATCTCGGCCTCGCGGGCAGCGGGGCCTTCGGCGAGGTGCGGCGCGTCCGAGACACGGCGCTCGATCGCGTGCTGGTCATGAAGATCCTGCGCGCCGAAGCCTCCAGTTCTCCTGCCTTGCGGCAGCGTTTTTTTACGGAGGTGCGAATCACGGCGCAGCTTCAGCACCCCGGCATCGTGCCCGTCCACGACCACGGCGAGCTGCGCGACGGGCGCCTTTGGTACACCATGAAAGAGGTGCGGGGGACCACGTTGGCGACGCTGTTTGCCGAACTCCACGCGCAGCGGACGCCGCAGGGGTTCGTCACGACGGCGTCGGGCTTCAGCTTCCGCCGCCTGGTCGACGCCCTGGCTCGCATCGCGCAAACGCTGGCCTACGCACATCGTCAGGGGGTCTTCCATCGCGACATCAAGCCCGCAAACTTGATGGTAGGTGAACTCGGTGAGGTGCTCGTCATGGATTGGGGGCTCTCGCGGCGGGTCAACGACGACGGCGAGGGCGAGCTGCAGGATGACTCGGACAAAGGCGCCGACCTGACCCACCATGGCGACGTGCTCGGTACGCCCTCCTACATGCCGCCGGAGCAGGCCCTTGGCGATCGGGAGCAGCACGGACCGGCGAGCGACGTCTATGCGCTGGGCGCCGTGCTCTACCACTTGCTGACCGGACGCCCTCCCTACGCGGGCAGAGCCGCGGAGGTCATCCGCTGGATTCGCGAGGGCGCGCCACCTTCCATCCTGGAGGTCAGCGCCGGCGGACCTACCCCCCCTGGCGAGCTCGTGCGCGCTTGCGAGCGCGCCATGCAGCGGCAGATCGCCGACCGCTGCACGGCAGAGCAGCTCGCGGTAGACGTGGTTGCCTGGCTCGACGGCGCCAAGAAGCGCGAAGAGGCGCTGCGGCTTTTGGCAGAAGCGCGCAGCCTCGCGCCCGAGATTGGGGCCCTTCGTGCGGCCTCCGCGAGGACGATGGCAGAGGCTTCGGAGATCCTGGACGGGCTCAAGCCATCGGATCCGGTCGAGCGCAAGCGTCCCGCCTGGCGGTTGGAAGAGGAGGCTCAACGTCTCGGACGCGAGGCCGCGCTGCTCGAAACGAAATGGCTCCAGATCGTCCATGGCGCGTTGAGCGTGGACCCCGATCTGCCCGAAGGCCACGCCGCGCTCGCCGCACACTACCGGCAGGCGTTGTCGGAGGCCGAGCGCGCGCACAGAGACGAGGACGCAGCGCGCTGCGAGGCCATGTTGCGGGCCCACGATCGCGGGGAAAACACGGCATTTCTGCGCGGCGAAGGGCTGCTCTCGCTGCTCAGCGATCCGCCGGGGGCGACGGTCTCGCTGCATCGCTTCGTGCCCCAGGACCGACGTCTGGTGCCGACCTTCGAGCGTACCCTGGGCACGACGCCGCTCGTCAAGGTGCCTGTGCAGCGCGGCAGCTACCTGCTGCACCTCGAAGCGAGCGGGCGCTCTTTGGTGCGGGTGCCCGTGTTGATCGAGCGGGACGGGCACTGGGATGGTGTGGCTCCGGGGCATGACAGCTCCACACCGATCTACCTACCCATGGAAGGTGAGCTGGAGGCCGACGACGTGCTGGTGCCGGCCGGCTGGTGCTGGGTCGGTGGCGACCCGGAGGCGTCGGCTAGCCTGCCCGCGAAGCGCATTTGGGTAGACGCCTTCGTGATGAAGCGTTTTGCCACCACCAACGCCGAATACCTGGCCTTCTTGAACGACCTCGTGGCCGAAGGGCGCGAAGAAGAGGCGCTGCTCGCCTGCCCACGGGATCCTCCCAGCCTGTCGGGTGCCGCGACCCCGGGCGCAGGCGGTCTGATCTACGGCCGGGACGGGGCGGGTAGGTTCGTGCTGGGGGGCGAAGAGTTCGGCCGACGCTGGCAGGCCGATTGGCCGGTAGTGTTGATCGACTGGCATGGCGCATCTGCCTACGCGCGTTGGGTCGCGGCGCGCAGCGGCAAACCCTGGCGCTTGCCGAGCGAGCTGGAGCGAGAAAAGGCCGCGCGCGGGGTGGATGGACGCTGGTTTCCCTGGGGAAATCAGGCCGATCCAACCTTTGCGTGCGCCGCCGAAAGCCACCCGGGAATGCCCATGCGCGTGGGAGTGGGCGATTACCCTTTGGACGAGAGCCCGTACGGCGTGCGAGGGCTCGCTGGAAACACACGGGACTGGGCTTTGGAAGCCTGGAGGCGGGAGGGACCCACCATCGAAGACGGCAGGCTGGTGCTCGTCCCGGCGAGCGCGGACGAGGGAGGTTTTCGCCCGGACCGAGGTGGCAGTTGGACGAGCCCCCTGGAACGAAGCCGATCCGCAGCCCGGTTTGGAAACCTACCCACGGATCGGCGCGAGAGTATCGGTGTTCGGCTCGTTAGGAGTTGACGGAGGAGGCCGCCGAAAAGCTGCCTGTCGGGGCCGAGGTGCTGAAGGTATACTTGCTGAAGCTGGTAGGTTGGACGGTTCCGTCGGAGGAGGACACCTGAACCCATACCACCTGATGCAGCGTGCTGCCCGAGACATCCCAGCACATCCACACGTTGTCGCCGTTGGTCTTTGGCGTTCCTTTGTAGTGCTTGTAGGTCCCCGTCGGGCTGGGCAGCGAGCTTCCCCAGGTCACGCTCTCCGGACAGGAGATGTAGGGTGTCGCGTCGGTTGTGTTGGCGCCGCTGTACCCGGAGGGCACATCTTGCTGCGGAGAGGTGGACGAAAGCGCCGCCTTGGTGACGGAAATTTTGTAGTTGCTGTTGAGTGATGCGAGGCTGGCTGTGTTGACATACCAACCCTCTTGACTGGCCTCCACGGTAGTCGTCGTGCCGTTGAGACCGACGGTGATGGAGCCATCGGACGGGGCCGCAATCACCCAGGCGAGGTCGAGCGTGACGCCCGTTATTTTGTGCTGCAAGATAAAAGCGTACTTCCAGCCACCGTCGATCTCCACCCGCCTACCCACGGCGTCGGGTGTCCGAGACACCGGGCCCGGCGTGATGGCAAGGAAAGGCTCCTTCATGGTGTTCTTCCAGAGCACGGCCGGCGATTGCTTGACGCCTAACGCCTTGACCAGCTTCTTGGTCTTTTTCAACACGCGCTTGTAGGAGCCGTGGGCCAACCCGTCGGAGGCGCGCCAGCGTTCGGCGGCGGTCACCAACGAAAACGTGAGGGCCCCGTGGGCATGCATGCCGAGGCGCATCTGGTAGGCCGGTTTGCCCGGTTTGGAGGCCAGGATGACGCGCTCGCTGACGTTGAAGTCTTTGTCGCTGCCCTTGACGTCCTCCGCCGTACCCGCGTGGGGAAGCGACGTGGCCTGGAGCGTTTCGCCCTCGGGACCGGCCACGTGACAGCAGTCGAGGATGGCCACCACGCGGGCTCGGGCGTCGTGTTGGCTTACCAACTGCCGCAGCGCCTTCAGGGGCAGCACACCGGATGTCAGGTCGGACGTGGTGTCGCCCATGCACAGCACGGGGCCCAGGGCTTCGGTCCAGGCGCCGTGTCCGGAGAACGCAAACAACACCTCGTCGCCGCCCTCTTTGGTCTCGTCCAGTAGACGGCCGAGCGTGTCGCTGACGTTGTTGGCCGTGGCTTCGCCGATGTTCTCGCGTTTGAGCTTGGCAAGCTGATCGAAGGGACCGTGTTTTTGCAGGTCGTCGTCAGTCATCGCGGGACCAATGAGCACGTGGATGTTTTCGCTGGGAATGCCCAAGACCTCGCGGCAATACCAGGCCAAGAGCACGACGTCGGTGCGGCTGCCCCGCAGGTCGTAGCTGCTCTGGGGCTCTCCGGAGAAGGTCTGGTAGTCGTCTACCCCGACCAGCAACACGCGCGTGGAAGGTGGGATCTGCGATGTGGGTGAAGTCTTGGTCATGGTTTGCCTCGTGGGGGATCGAACGAGATGGATGCCGAAGAGCGCAACAGATCGAGGCTTGTTAGGCAATGCAAATCGGCGCCTCCAAGGTCTGTTCCTGCTCGGGGCGACGGTGGCGAAGCCGCCCGCGCGAAGCACCCATCCTCTCGATGGAATCGCGTTAGCCTGCCTCTGGCTCCAGGTTCAGGTCGCGCAGCGCAGTGGCCAGCTCGGAGGCGCTCGGGTAGCGTGCAGCCGGGTCGCGCTGGAGGCAGCGCGTCAAGATCGCTTCCAGGGCAGCGGGCGCGCTCGGCACCAGGTCGCGCAGGGGCTTCGGTTTCGCGCTCAAGGTCACCATGAAAAGCTTCCAAGGTGGGTCGGCCACGAAGGGCCGCTGGCCCGAGATGACCTCGTACAGGATGACCCCCAGCGACCAGACGTCTGTCGTCGCCTCGACCGGGCCATCACCCGATATTTGCTCCGGGGAGATATAACCTGGGGTGCCAAGCACGACGCCCGCCGAGGTCAGCGGACGTTGCCCCGGCTTATGGGCGAGCTTCGAAATTCCAAAGTCCAGGATCTTGGGCGTAACCTCGCCTTCGGGGTCAGACTCGACCAGGAAGATGTTCTCCGGCTTGAGATCGCGGTGCACGACACCTTGCCGGTGGGCGACGGCGACCGCGTCGATGATGGGTGTCAAGATCGTCAGCGCGGCCTCCACACCCAAGGGGCCGCCGGAGGCGATGCGCTGCGCGAGCGTCGTGCCACGCAAGAGCTCCTGCACGATGTACGGTCCACCCTTGGTGTCCGTGCCGACCTCGATCACTCGCACGACATGCGGGTGGCGCGCGATGTGGGCGGCCTGCGCCTCCCTGCGCAGGCGCGAGACGATGTCTCGGTCATGGGTGAATTGCGGGTGCAGGAGCTTGATCGCCACGAGCTTCTCGGTGGTCGTATCGTAGGCTTGGTAGACAGAGCCGAACCCGCCGGAGCCGAGCTTGTCGCGTATCTCGTACCTGCCCGACAGCAGCGTTTTGGGCACCTCGCCGGAGTCGACCATGTGCCTCGCCGGACGTTGGGCCGTGCGCAGCGCGGCGCCGACGCGCGCGCGGAGCTCGGTGGCGTCGAAGGGCTTGGTCACGTAGTCGACCGCGCCCGCGTTGAAGGCCTCCACCTTGGTGTCAATCTTCGCGTCGCCGGTCAGGAAAATGATGGGCGTATACGAAAGGCGCGTGGTCGCGCGGACGCGGGCGCACACATCCATGCCACTTTCACCGTCCAGATCGAGGTCGAGCAGGATCAGATCCGGCGCCTGATTCCAGGCGATGTCGAAGGCGCCCTCGCCGTCGTACGCGTGGAGAATTTGATACGCCGCGCCGAGACGAGCCTCGATCAAGTCGTGGATGTCCTCGGCGTCGTCCACGACCAAGATGGTCTTGCGTGCCTCGTCTGTCGTCACGACGAGGTCCCTCGTGCTGCTTGAGCGCGCTTGCACAACGCTGTCAGAGCCTCGAGCAGGGAGCTGACCTCCGAGCTCGGCGCGTCCGCGTCGAGGGCCTGTTCCAGGGCCGCGGCGGCGTCGGTGATGGAGGGGAAGCCGTAGCCGCCAGCGGCTCCCTTGAGCTGGTGGGCGAGCCGGCGCATGGCGTCTCGGGTCGGCGCTTCGCGCAGGGTTTGTAGCCGCGCTTCCAGGCTCCCCACGAAGCGACCCAACAAACCTTGCATCTCCGGATCGTCGGCGAAGGCGCTGACGAGCGGGCCCGTGGAGGGGGCTGTGCCGGGCTTGGCTCGTCGCGCGTCCAGGTGGTGAGCGAGGGTCAGCCGGAGCGCGTGGCGATCGACCGGCTTGCTCAGGTAGGCGTCGCAACCTGCCTGGAGACAGCGCTCCTCCTCGCCCATCATGGCGTTCGCGGTGAGCGCAATGATGGGCCCGTCGTAGCCGTTCCGGCGAAGCTGGGTCGTGGCGGCGTAGCCATCCAGGAGGGGTAGCTGCATGTCCATCAAGATGAGGTCGAAGGGCGTGCCGGCGGCGGTGGCCGAGGTGGCCATCGCGAGGGCGGCCTCTCCGTTCTCGGCGACGAGCACCGACAGCCCCCACCTCCGCAGGATCGTGCCGATCAGGACTTGATTGTCCGGACCGTCCTCCGCCAAGAGAACCACGCCAGCCAGGGAAGCGGCCGTCGACTCCACGCCCGCGCTGATCGGATCACCCGGGTGCTCGACGAGGCTGTCGAGCAGCGGCGTGCGCGGCGGGACGGCGACCTGCAAGCTCAGCGTGAAGGTGCTGCCGATGTTGGGCTCGCTCCGTACACGAATGGTCCCTCCGAGGGCCTCGGCCAGGGGTTGGCTGATGGCAAGGCCGAGCCCCGTTCCACCGAAGCGCCGACTCATGGAAGGATCGGCCTGTTGGAAGGGCGTAAAGAGCACGGCGATCTGATCCGGTGTCATGCCGATGCCGGTGTCGATCACATCGATGGTGAGCTCGGGCCGGGGCTCGGGCGAGTAGCGGATTTGAATGCTCACGCGGCCCTCCTGGGTGAACTTGATCGCGTTGCCGACCAAATTCAGCAGGATCTGCCGCAGGCGCGTCGCGTCGGTGACGATCACCGCCGGCACCGGGGTGGTAAGCACAATCTCAAAGGCGATCGAGCGCTCGGCGGCGCGCGCGCGCATCAGCGACGCGAGGTCGCCGAGCAGCTCCGCCAGGGAGCACGGGCTGGGCGAGAGCTCCAACCTTCCCGCTTCGATCTTGGAGAGATCGAGGATGTCATTCAGGAGAGACAAGAGGTGCTGGCTGTTCCTGCGGATGACCATCGCGTAGTTCAGCCGGTCGCTCTCCGCGAGGCCCGGGGCCAGGAGAAAGTCGGCGAAACCGAGCAGGGCCGTCAGGGGGGTTCGAATGTCGTGGCTCATGTTCGCCAAGAACTGACTCTTGGCAGCGGTGGCGGCCTCCGCGGCTTCTTTGGCCCGCACGAGCTCGGCCGCCATGCGCTGGGTGACGGTCAGATCGCGGGCGATGGTAGACATACCAATGACATCGCCCACACCGTCGAGCAGGGGTGACGCCGACAACGACACGTTGATGCGCGCGCCCCCGGCGCCCAGGGCCACCATCTCGAAGTGCGAGACGTGTTTGCCCTCCGCGATATTGCGCTGGATGGCAGCGTATTCGGCGCGCCTGTCGGGCGCGACGAAGCGCGTGATGGGCGTGCCGATGGCGTCTGTCGTGGAGCAGCCGTACAGGGCCTCGGCGGCCCGATTCCAGGTGGTGATCTTCCCTGTCAGATCGCAGCTCACGATGGCATCGTCCGAGCTCTCGACGATGGTGGCCAGGCGCTGGATGACGCGCTCGGCGCGGCGCCGCTCGGTGGCATCGCGAAACACCATGATGCTGCCCCGACGCTCCCCGGCGACGTCGAGCAAGGGCCGCCCGGCGCCGATCAGGAAGGTGCCGTCATCGAGGACCATCTCGACCTCGTCGCAGCTCGTGCCGGCGAGCGCTCGCACCAGCGGGATCTCCGACACCAACAAACGTCGTCGGCCGTCGGGCGCGAGGATACCGAAGCGCGCCGGCCAATCCTCGATCGCGATACCGTCCGCGTCGGCGCGCAAGATGCTGCGCGCGGCGCTGTTCATCACCAAAATCTGCGCATTCGCGTCGGCGACGACCACGCCCTCTCCCATGCTGTCAAGGACGGACTGCAAGAGGACGTTGCGCTCGCCGAGCGCGCGTTGCGAGGCCTCCAGCTCCTCCCCCAGCCAGTTGCTCATCATCGCGATGGCGTCGATCGTCCCACCGTCGCCGTGCAGCGTGATGCGCTGGCTGAAATCAAGGGCCGCGAGGGCCGACAGAAGCTCGAGGATCTGCTCTACCTGCTGCGCCTCGACGTCGTGGACCTTTCGCGCTTCGGTGAGCTTGTGCGCGAGGTTTTCGGCCGCGACCAAGAGGTTGGCGAGGTGCTCACGGGCTTCGGCCAGCGTGAAGTCCTGCTTGACAGAGGCCGCCGTAAGCTCCTTGAGCTGGGTGAGGAGATCCCGCGTCAGCTCCTCGACGACGGCTGGGGGAGAGTTGTACGTCACGGTCGACCCCGGTTCTCCTTAGGTGCTCTGTGGCTGAGTACGGAGCCAGCGTCGCGCATCATCCCTGGAGGTGAAGAGCCTCGTGGGGATGAGGGGTTTGTTGAGCCCGAGAAAAAGGTTGCCGAGGGCGCGGGTGAGAGGCGAGCCGATGACGATGGCATAGGCGACGTACATCTCGGCCCCCTTGGGACCCGCGTAAAAGACGCGCGAAGCCCGGTCCATCGAGCGGATGCGCGAAATGTCGATGATGAGCCGGTAACGTCGCCCCGTGGCTATGACGTGTCTGTACTCCTCTTCCGCATCGGGGAGCGTGTGCTCTGCCCCATCGAACCCGGTGCCAAGAAGAATCCCCTCACTGTCCAAACAGAAGTGAGCCGTGCGAATGGAAAACTCTAGGGACATGCGATCGAGGTGTCTCCGTACCGGCGCACGCGCCGGACTTCTTACGAAGGCATCGCGTCCCCCCACGCGGTGGTCGGGACGCAAATCTGAGTCAAGTCCCTATTGTACTACGGGGCAGTTTCGATGCATACTAATATTTTGGACGAAACGATGAGTAACAAACCAATCCTACATCGAACGTTTCTAGCATCGGCACTGGGGCTTGGAGCCCTCCTTCTCGGCTCGTCGGGGCTTGCCGACGCGCCCGTCGCGCCTCGCTCCGCAGGCAACTATCACAAAGGCTCGCTGAGGATGCCTCTACACCGAGGCAACGCGGTGGCCTTCGAGACCTACCTACCTCCTCTCCCCTCCAACTGCGAAGGGGAGCTCGTCGTCGACCTCTCGTGGGACGAAGAAGAGAACTGGGTCAAGGTCAAATTGAAAGGGGAGCATGTGCTGACGCCGCACCCCTCGATTCAACGGACGGAGGGCGTGAACTTCTTCTCGAACCCGTTCTTCCCCGAGCAGAAGGACTTCGACAACGGCCGCTACTTGTTCTGGATCCTCTCGCCCGCGCCGATGATAACGGTCTACTACGAC
>CAYLJT010000117.1:0-13857 GCA_964383995.1 uncultured Polyangiaceae bacterium | reverse complement strand
CCTGGCGCAGCGCCGCGGCGAGCTCGTCGAACGTCGTTGTCTCGGACACGTCGAGCGCCTCCACGAAGGCGTTGAGGCTCGCGAACGCGCGCACGCCGCGCACGGCGCGCAGCACCTCGCGCCCGGACTCCTGGAGACGCAGGGCCGCGGTCTCCAGGCACCGCGTGCGCCCCGCGCCGGGGCGACCGACGAGGTCGAGGGAGGTCCCCGCGAGGCCGGCGGTCGTCAGGGCATCGATGGCCGTCGAGGGGCCGAGCCAGGGGAGGCTTGCGGCCTGCACGGGCCGCTGTCCGCGCAGGAGCCCCATGACCTCCAGGGCCGAGCGCGGACGCTCATCGGGCTCGATGGCGAGCAGCCTGTCGACCACCTCGGCGACGAGGGGAGGCAGCTCCGGGGCCACTTCGCCTAGCGGCCTGGGGCGCGATGTCAGGCGCGTCCGCAGCAAGGTGCCGAGGTCCCGGGCGTCGTGCGCCGGGCGCCCGGCCAAGGCCTCGTAGAGCATCAACGCGAGGGAGTACAGATCGGTGCGCGGGGTGGGCGTCTCGCCACGAATTTGTTCGGGCGCGAGGTAGGCTGGGGTGCCCGGGATCTGGTCGTCCAGGGTCAGCCGACCGCTGAACACGGGGGAGCCCGCGGTGGCAAGGCCAAAATCCAGGATGGTAGGTCTACCGTCTTCCTGGACGAGCACGTTGTCGGGCTTCAGATCGCGGTGGACGACACCCGTCGCGTGGATGCGCGCCAGGGTCTCCAGGACCAGGAAGGTGGTCTCCGCCAGGTCATTCCAGGTCACCTGCGTGGGGCGACCGGGGAACGGCTTGCCAAACACCCGATCCATGACCAGGAACGTGACCCCGCCATCGACGCCTTCGTCGGTCAGGCGCGCGACGCCCGGGAGCCGCAGCAGGCGCAAGAGGGAGATCTCCCTGCGCACCCGCGCGTCGTCCCCAGGTCCCATGATCTTGACGGCGACCTGGACCCCGGCGAGGCGGTCTTCCGCCAGCCATACCTGACCTTGCCCACCCTCGCCGAGGCGCGACGTCAAGAGGTAGCGCTCGGCCAAGACACGCCCCGGCGCGACGTCCTCGCGCGCGATGGCGCCCGAGGGACCGACCACGGTCCGGGCGAGCTCCAGCGCCGGCCGCTTGCGGCTCGATTTCACGAGCCGTCGCCCAACCCTTCAAAGGGCAAGGGAGCGTCGGGGTCGAGCTCGCGCGCGAGGGCCACGACCTTCTGCATGTCGCGTTTGAGCACTTTGTGCTGGTTGCGGCTCTCGACGATGGAAACCTTACCTAGCAGACGGAGGGCCTCTTCGACCGTGCCGACCTTGCGCATGGCGGTGCCGAGGACGAGCCCGCGGAAGGCGTCGGCATGATCGAGATCCAGCGGTTTTTGGCCTTCCTTTTGTCGGCGTTCGGCCTCCAGTACGAAGGCCGCGGCGGCCCGCAAGAGAGGCTCCAGCAGCGAGCCCGTGCCGGCGTCGCCCTCGTAGGCCAGGGCGCGTTGCACATGCCGGGCGGAGAGCACGAGCGGGGTAAGGCCAGGGCCCGCTTCGGCGAGCGCAAGGGCGTGGGCGCGGCGCGCGATGTTGTCGAGCTGACGCAGGTTTCCAGGCCAGTCGTAGGCTGTCAGGGCCCGTTCGGCGTCCGGCGAGAGGTGCGCAGGACGCGCCGAGGACCGGCGGCGTTCGAGCATGTACGAAGCCCATAGGGAGATTTCGTCTTTGCGCTCCGCGAGAGGCGGAACCCGCACCGGCAGCACGTGGATTCGGTAGTACAGATCCTCTCGGAAATGCCCCTCCCGCACGGCCTTACGGAGGTCCTGGTTCGAGCCGACGATGAAGCGCACGTTCGCCGTCGTGTCGCCGGCGCCATCACCGAGGGGTCGGTAGACGCGCTGTTCCAGGACGCGCAGGAGGCCCGCCTGCGCGCGCAGCGAGAGCTTGTCGATTTCGTCGATGAACAAGGTGCCGCCCTCGGCCCGCGCCATCGCGCCGCGCGTGTCCTTGACCGCACCCGTGAAGGCGCCTTTCTTCCAGCCGAAGAGCTCGGCCATTTGGAGATCTTCGGGTACTGCGGCAAGATCGAGGGTCTCGAAGGGTTGACCACGTTCGGCGGACTGCTCGTGGCACCAACGGGAGAGCCTGGACTTTCCAGCGCCGGTCGGTCCGCTCAGCAAGATCGTCTCTTCTTGCTGACAGAAGACCCGCAAGATCTCCACGATCGGCGCCATCGAGGCGCCGACCACCGGCAAGAGATCGTCGGTCTCGGTGGCGGGGCGCCGACGCCTCGGCAAGGCGAAGAGGTAGGGGGCGGCAAGGTCGGCGGCGAGCCGCAAGCTGCGCTTCATTTGCGAGAAAACGAAGGATTTTCCCATGGCCGCGCGGCAGTCGGCCTCGAGCGAGATCATGCCCTCCACCTCGCCCCCCGGCACGCGCAAGGGGAGGACGAGGATGTGGGTAGCTTCGCGTCCGAGCAGCCGCAAACGGCTCTCCTTGCTCTCGAAGGGCGTGGTGCTCGCCTCGCGCACGATGGGCTCCATGCCCTCTTTGTCGAGCTCCGCGACGCCGAGCTGAACGTCGATGCTTACCGCACAGCGATGCTCGGAGACCCAGCGCCAGGCGGTGGCCGACGGGAGGAACGAGGGCACCATGCCGGGACCCTCCGCGCCGCCCCCCGGCGGCGGGGTATCCTCCAGCACAAAGAGCCCGCGGTAGCCGTCCGCGGGTCGCAGATGGGCCATGCCGCGCAACACCCGACCCCGGTCCGCATAGGGCGAGCGCAGAAGCTCCGCGCTGACGTCGTCCATCATCGCGCGCAGCACGACTTGGGCTGCATCTTCGAAGGTGCTCGCTTCGGCGAGCGACGCAATGACCGACTCGATGCTGTGCACGGGCTCCTTGTGCGGTTGCGAGGCGCACCGCGACGAAGGAGCCTATCAGCACCGTTTTGCTGGGGCCAGCCGACAGCGTTCGCGCCTGCGAAGAGGGCCTTCGCCGCTGCCTTGGCCGATGCCGCGCGCTCCGTGTAGCATCGCTCCACCCCCATGACGTCCGCGTGCGGCGCGCGGCGTTCGGAACGATCGTGCCTCGCGTCCTATCCCCAACGACCCCGTTCCACCTCGGCGCTCGGAGGCGCGCGTGGTGAACGGACCGCGTAGCTCCAAGGCGCCTCACGAGATCATCGTCGAGCTCGCGCGCGCCGACGACGCGGGCGATCCGTTCGCCTTTCGCTTCGGCGAGCAAAGCTACCTTCTGCGCCGCGAGGGCGGCATCTTCGACAGCGCCTCCTTCGCCTGGGATCACGAGGTCCTGTCGGATCTCGAAGCGTTGATGCGAGCTACCCCCGATCGGGAGGCCATGGCGCGCTTGGGAGATCGCTTGCGCGGGTTTCTGGCGGACGCGGGGTTTTCCGAGCTGGAAGACGAGCTCGCGGCGGAGCTCGACGCCGACGAGCCCGTGCGCATCACGGTGCGCTCCGCGGCCGCCGAGCTGTATGCGCTGCCTTGGGAGCTGACCACCATCGGCTCGTCCGGGCGGCACCTCGGCGAGCATCCGACTTGTCTGGTGCGCTACGAATGGCCGGACCCGGCTTCGGAGGACGCGCCCGCCGTCGTGGCCCCGGAGGGCGGTCGCATCCTTTTCGCCTGGTCCGCGGCGGGCGGAGGCGTGCCGGCCGAGGCTCACCTGACCGCCATCGCGGGGGCGTGCAAGGCGGCCCATCATCCCTTCGATGCTGTCCGAGACACGGTGGCGAACGCGTCGCGCGTAAGCCTGCGGGAGGCCTTGAGCACGGGCGAAACGGTGGCCGTTCTGCACCTCCTGTGTCACGGCGGTGCCGCCACGGCGTCGGCGGACAGCTACGGTTTGCTCCTGGACGGCGAGGGGAGCGAGGCCGATTTGGTCGACGCTGCGGCCCTGCGGCAACTGCTCTCCCCCCAACGCAAGACCCTGCGTTTGGTGGTGCTCTCCGCGTGTCATGGGGGGCACCCCGGGGCCCTCGGAAACCACCTGGGCAGCGTGGCGCAGGCCCTCCACCGGGCGGGCTTTCCGGCCATCGTGGCGTCGCGCTACCCGTTGTCGACGGCGGGATCTTGCCTCCTGGCCGAGTCGCTCTACGAACGGCTCCTGCCGGGCCTGGCTTCCCTGGAGGACGCCTTCCTCACCACACGAAGCGCCGCGGGGGCCCTCGGTCGGGGCATCGATTGGGCGTCGCTGCAGCTCTTCACGCGCGGGCCATCGGGCGAGGATCACCGCCCCTTCACCTTCCGTCCTTACCGCGGTCTCTCACCCTTTCAGCCCGGAGACGCGCGCTTCTTCTTCGGTCGTGAGCCCGACGTCGAGCGCTTGTTGTCGGCGTTGTCCGAGACATCGCGCCTGCTCACGGTGGTCGGGGCGCCGGGGGCAGGCAAGTCCTCGGTGGTCATGGCGGGGCTCGTGCCGAGGCTCGACGCGGGAGCCTTGGGGGATGGCAAGACCCGCTGGCGCATCCTCCGTCCAGGTAGGCACCCTTGCCGCTCTCTCGCCGAGGCCATGGCCTCCATCGAGGCCGAAATCGGCGCGGAGCGCACGGAGGTGTCCAAGTTCGAGGTGGAGCTGCTGAAGAGCCCGGAGGCCCTCGCGCGCTTCGCACAGACGGTCGTCGAACGCTCGCCGGAGACGAAGCGCGTGGTGTGGGTGGTCGACCAGCTCGAAGAAGTGTTCACGGTGACCGAGACCGACGGGGAGCAGGTGGCGTTCGTGGAGAACCTGCTCTATGCGACGGCCGTCCCGGGGGCTCCTTCCTACGCTGTCTTGACGCTGCGCGCCGATTTTCTGGCGCAGTGCCTCGACCTTCGTGAGCTCGCGGAGCGCGTGCGCGCGTCCATGGAAATCTTACTGCCCATGGCCGAGGCGGAGCTGCGCGAGGCCATCGTGCGGCCGGCGGAGATCGTCGGTCTGCACTTCGAGGAGGGGCTCGTGGATGCCTTGATCGAGGCCCTGCGCGAGGGGGAGCCGCAGGTGCCCTCGCGGGCCGACGTGGAAGGAGGGCGCGTCTCGGGGGCGGTGCGACGCCTTTCCGCGGGCAACCTTCCTTTGCTCGAATTTGCGTTGGAAGAGCTGTGGAGCCGACGGCAAGGTTCTCTGCTCGGCTGGGACGCCTGGCGCAGCGTGGGCGGGGTGCGAGGGAGCGTGGCACGGCGGGCAGACGAGGTCCTCGCGCAGCATTCGGCGGAGGAGCAGCGCCTCGTGCCCCAACTGTTCAGTCGCCTGGTCCAGCTCGGGGAGGGCACCGCCGATACCCGACGGAGGGCCGCGCGGTCCGAGCTCTTGGCGGTCGGTTCGGACAAGGTGGGGAAGGTGCTCGACCGCTGGCTGGCGGCGCGCTTGCTGACGGCGGAGGGCGACGACGTGGGCCTCGCGCACGAGGCCCTGATCCGCGAATGGCGCGTGCTCAGGCGCTGGATCGCCGAGAACCGCGAGGCGCTGCGCATGTTGGGGGAGCTGCGCGCGGCGGCGGAGCGTTGGCGTGTCTCGGACAAAAGCAGCGACGAGCTGTGGCGTGGCGGCAGGCTCGGGCGGGCGGTGGAGCTCGTCGCGGCGCGGGACCTTACCCTTTCAGCCACGGAAGCGTCGTTTCTTGGCGCGAGCGAGGAGGCGGAGCGCGCCGCCGCAGAAGCGCAGGAAGCGCAGCACAAGCGGGAGCTTGCCGTGGCCCAGGATCTTGCCATCAGCCGCAAGAAGGCGGCAAGGTGGCTGTGGCTCGGCATGGCTGTGTTGCTCATGGCGTCGGTGGCCGCGCTGATCGGCATGCAGGCCGTGCAGGCCGCCAAGATGCGGGCCGTGATCGCCGACCAGGAGGCCGTGCGAGCACGGGAGAACGAGGCGCGCGAAGGGGAGGTCGCCCGCTTGCAGGCGGTCCGTGCAAGCGACGCGAACCGCATCGAGACCGCGCGCACCTTGTTGGCGAAGGATCCGACCAGCGCGCTGCTCGTGCTGCGCGAGATCGGTCGACCCGAAGACAACACGACCTGGATTCCGATCGCCGCCGAGGCCTTGTTTTGGCCCACGAGCGCAGTGATCTTGCGCAACCGCCGGCCCCTGCGCTGGGCGTCCTTCAGCCCCGACGGCACGCGCGTGCTGGGCTTCGGTGACGACGGTGTGGCGCAGGTGTTCTCGGCCGACGGCGGCGCGCCCGTCGCCGTTCAGGCGGAGCAACGCCTTGCCACTGCATCTTGGAGCCCGGATGGCAAGACGATCCTTGCCATGGGGGACGATGGCAAGGCGCGGCTCTGGCCCGCCGTGGGGTCCGGAGCGGCAACGGCCCTCGGCGAACAAGCCCTGCACGCGCTGCGCTTTTCGCCGGACGGTCAGAAGCTCGTGGGCGTGGGGCGCGACGGGCGCACCTGGGTGTGGGACGCGCGGGGCAACGGCAAGCCAACCCTCCTACCCACGGAGAGCAACGTGGGGTGGGCGGCGCTGTCGCCCGACGCGAGCCAGGTTCTTACCCTGAGCGACGATGGTCAGGTCCGCCTGCAAACCTCCGACGGGCGCACTACGCCCCGCGTCTTGCGCAAAGCGGGCGGTGTCCAGATAACCGCCTTCAGCCCCGACGGCAGCCGCGTGTTGACGGCTGGCGAGGACGGCGTTCTCCGCGTTTTCCGCACGGAAGTCGACGAGGATCCGGTCGTCCTCAAGGGCCACAAGGGCGCGGTGCTGGCCGCGGTGTGGAGCCCGGATGGCAGCCGCATCGCCGCCGGCGGCGCCGACGGTGTGGTCAGGATTTTCAGCGCCGATGGCGGCGCAAGCCGCGCGCTCGGCGCGCCGACGGCCGAGCCCCGGGCCCTTTTCGACATCACCTGGAGCCCGGAAGGCTCGCGTTTGCTGACCTTCACCGAGGGCGCTCCGCCTTCCCTGTGGACTACCGCGGGTGACGCTCCGCCCGTGACCCTCCCTTGCGGTTGCCGCTTTCCGCTTGGCGGTGCGTTCAGCCCGGACGGGAAGCGCATCGTCACGATTTCGGAGGATCAACCACCCATGCTCTGGACGGCGGAAGGCGGCGGTGCGCCCCTCGTGCTGCGAGGGCACGCCGAAGCAGGCGCGGTGGCTACCGCGGTTTGGAGCCCCAAGGGGGATCGGCTCTTGACGGCTTCCAGCGACGGCACCGCGCGGATCTGGCCGACCCTCGGCATGGGCGCGGTGGTCCACCACGAGCACCCCGGGCAAGTCCGTACCTTGGTGCTCGATCCCGCCGGAAAACAGGCTCTTTCGGGCCTCGACAACGGTTCGCTCGAGCTCTTTCCGATCGACGGTCAGGGGGCAGCTACCCACTTCGAAGGGCACACGGCCGCCGTGCTCTCTGCGGTCTTTTCGCCCGACGGCAAGCGAATCGTGACGGGGTCGGCCGACCATACGGCGAGGGTCTGGAACGTGGCCACGCCGCAGACGTCCGTCGTGCTCCGCGGCCACGACGACGAGGTTTGGGCCGTCGCGCTCGATCCGAAGGAAGGTAAGGTCGCGACGGCGTCGAAGGATGGTACGGTAAGGCTCTGGACGGCCGACGGCTCATCCTCCATCGCCCTGCGCCACAAGGGTCCGGTGGTCGCCGTGGCCTTCGCCCCTGGAGGCGCTGCGTTGGTCACGGCGTCGAAGGACGGAACGGCCCGCCTGTGGGACGGCAATGGCAAGGAGATCGCCGTCCTTCGCCACGCCAACGCGCTGGTCGCTGCGTCGTGGAGCGCGGATGGCAAGACGGTGCTGACTGCGTCTACCGACCAGACGGCGAGGCTGTGGTCGGCGACGGGGCTGCCCGAGCGGGCGCTGCAACATGGGGAGGCCCTGCGCTCGGCCGCGTTTACGCCCGACGGACAACGGATCTTGACGACGACGGCGGACAACACCGTGCACCTGTGGCCGCTCCGTGGCGGCGAACAACCGCTCTCGCTCGTGGGCTCGTCGGCGGTGGTGAGCCCCGATGGCAAGAGGCTCCTGACCGTGTCGAGGGCCTCCAAAACGGTGAGCTTGTGGTGGTCGGACGGCGGCGGACTGCCCTTGATGTTGGAGGCCCCGGCGGGCGTGGTCGGGACCGCCCTGTTCGGGGCCGGGGGGCAGCGGGTGGTGGCGTCGAGCGACGACGGTGTCGTGCGCGTCTGGCCCGTCACGTCCGCCCTGGTGCGTGAGGCGATGAACGTGGCGACGCGCGCCTGTCTCGGCGCGGAGGATCGCACGAAACTGCTCGGGGAGACCACCGATAACGCACGGATCGCCGAAGCCGATTGTCTGAGACAATCGGCGGCATCGCGCTGAAGCAAGAACGGTAAGAGCGCGCCGAGGTCAGCTCGTCAAGACGTCTTCTTGAGCGCCGCGAGGCCCGCGCGGTGGTAAGCCTCTACCCAGCGCGCCAGGTTCTCTTCGCTCACCTGAAGGCGGGCGGCGACGCGCGCCGCGTCCTCCCCCCGTTCGAGCGAGCGCACCGCTTCCTGCTTCTTTTCGGGGCTCATCTGGCTTGAGTCGTCGCTCCGCGGCGCAAAGCCGAGCAAGGAGGCCACCTGTGCCGCCGGGCGCGCCACCGCTGCGTTCGCCCCCTCCGCCGCGACGGGCAGGCGCACCGCCGGATCCCCGAGCAGCACCTGCCCGGCCAGGTCGTTCCGGAGCATCCATAGGTGTGCTCTGCGCAGGGTGCTCTCGGGGTCGAGCGGCGATCCGGTCCGCGCCTCCCGATCGTACAGGGTGGACAGCTCGACGGCGGCCTTGGGGAAGAAGCGCAGCAGTTGGTGGTGGGCGATGCCCGCCCTGCCACCCTCGGCGAACGAGCGGAAGACGCCATGGAAGCGCGACGCGCGCGCCCGCTTCGCCGACGCGGTCAGGTCTTCGAACGCGTACGTCCAGGCCAAATCGACCTGACCGACAATGGCAAGGGGACCGTCGGCCTGGCCGAGCAACGTCTGCGGCAAGGAAGACAGGAACGGCGGTTGTCCTGGCTTCGGCAGGCTGTCGGCGATGCGGTCCAGAGAGGCGGGGAAGGCTCCCTGGGCTTTGAGCTGTGCGAGCCAGTGTTGGTAGCTGCTGATGGTAGGGACACCTGCGCTGAAACAGGCATGGAAGAACCACACGCCCTGCGGCAGGAAGGGCTTGCCGAGCACGTCTTCCGCGGCGACCCGCGGACCCGGCCCGAAGCTGACCGCGCCTTGCAGCGCGTGCTGTTGCGCGACAGAGGCCCAACCTGTCCGGGGAGCGCCGAGGCCGTGGCTGGCTGTAACGAGGAGGGTGGGGGAGGGTTCGGCGAGCCGGGAAAGAAAACCGCGGGGGGAAGGCCGCCCTTCGGCCCCGAGGTCGGTGATGGACTGGGCTGGAAACGCCCCTTCCGCGGAGCGCACGCGGGCTTCGTTGAGGGCAGGTGCAATCAGCCCCTCGCGGGCCGCCGCCGTGGCCGCCGTACCGTCGTCCACCGCGCAAAACAAGGCGCGCGCGGAGGCCACCTGGGGGCCGCGCTCCGACGCCAGGACCTTCCGGACATAGGCGTCGTACGCTGCCTCCGAGGCCAGGCCCAGGCGCCCGACGAAGGTCTGACCTGCGAGCAAGCTTTGGAGCGCGAACGAGACGCTCTCGGGACCGCCCAGAAGCAGAAGGTACCTGGGAAGGTGGGCCTCGGGGGTCTCCTCGTCCCAATACACCTCGTCGATCCAGCGCGTCGCTGCGTCCTCGTCCATCGCCGCGGGCACCCGGTAGATGCGCGCCGGGGCGCCCTGCGCGTCTTCGCGTGCGCGGCGAAGGGAGGCGGTCCATGCCAGGAGCTCGTCGCCTTCCTTGCCTTGGGGGGCCACGATGCCCCAACGTTGCGTGGCAAGGTCGGCGGGATCCCGACCGTCATGACGGAGCACGGGGGGCAGGGGACCTGGAAGCGGGCGGGGGGCGAATGCCGCGCAGGCGGGAGGCAGGCTTTCTTCCACGACTGGCGCGTGGTCGTCGGCGTGCGCGAGCAGCAGTTGCAGGGCCATGGGCCCTGCAAACCTACCAGGCTCGGCTGGCGAGCGGAAGTCCCCTGTGGAGGTGCATCGCGGCTCCGCCAAAGAGCCGAAGCTGGTCGTCGTGCAGCGCAAGGACGTCGGTGACAGTCAGAAAAGGCGGATCCAGTTGGGCAGTCACTTCGCGAGCTTACGGAAGGTATGCGTGTGGGCCGCCAGCGTCCGGGCCTGCGCGCGCGCGATCTTACCCGCCCGCGCCGTATCCGCCGGAATAGGCGTGATGATCAATCGTTCCCCGTCGGTAGACACGTCGAGGTCCGTCTCCGCCGTGATCCCGAGTAGATCGAGCACGGGTTTATCGATAATGACGCCAGAGCTGTTGCCGATTGCTTGGAGGCGTTTGACCATGCCATCGTTCATAACATTGTTCATAACGCACAGCAAGCGCCGCAGCCCCCGAGGGCGAGCGTCCGACCGAGGGGACCGGCTGGGACGTCTGTGTCATCGTCTTGCATCTTTTCGGGCGCAGACTCCATGAGAACGGCGTTTCCACAAGAGAGTGTTGCAAAGACTAGCCAGAAAACGCCGAGCCAACGAGGCGTGCACGTCTTCGATGTCGATTTGGAAGGCGGGCGGCCTGCCATCTGGCTCATGGGAGGACAGCGACGCACCGCGCGCGGTACGTACAAGGTACCGGTCGATAGGTAGACGACCAAAACGAGGTCCGGCGGGCTCCGGATTGCCGATGTCCAGTAATAGTCGTTCTGGTGTACAACAGCTGGGGACCTCAACCGTCTGGACATCCCGGAGGCCTACGTCCAAACCGAGGCGATGCTTCGCGAGGTCATCCCAAAACCACCGACCGACATCACGTTTCCAGACCCGTGGGATGCGGTTAGTATCGGCGAACGGCTGAACCGTTTTCGAAAGCACGTCCGACCGTACCCTGTGATGGGAGCGATCAACCCGCATGAATGCCCAACGACACCCAAGCGAAGCGCGTGTGCCCCACCCCAACCACCCTCCCCACCGATTGAGGTGGGGAGGGCAGGGTGGGGTGCTGTACACAGCGTGCGCGGACCCTTCAACCCCCACGCACGGGCCCCGCCCACGGCGCGCTTGCGCGACGTTTGGGCGGGGATGGCCGCGCTTGCGCGGCCTGGGGTGGGCATCGTTTTTTTTTCCTCTGTTTCTGGAAGGAAATCTTGCTGCGGAGCTACATCGCGCTGTTGACCGGTGGCGGGATCATCCACTCGCCGCTGTCGGAGGAGGAGGGTGGGGGTCCGTCGTCTGCGGCGCTGCCGAAGAACTCTAGGATGTCATGACGCTTTGCCTCGGCGTCTGCGCGGCCTAGCTCGATGAGCTTCTTGGCGAAGCCGCCGTCGAACAAAACGTAACTGGCAAGGTCGGCTTCCGTTGCCTCGCCGACGTCGATGAGGTCCATCATCCAACGGGCGAAATTCAGGCGGCTGTTCGAGCGGTTCGAGCGGAGGTGGGTAGATGCCAGGGTGCCGATGTCCTCGCTCGGGCGGATGACCAGGCTCTTGACGCGACGGTAAGGTAGGGCGCCGCGGCTGCGGGCGGCTTCGTTGATGCGAGGTAAGAAATCGGGCCCGAAGGCCTTTTCGCCGTCTTCGATCATGTGGTTGACGCGGTTTAGGACCTCGAAGTCGGTCTGCACATGGTCCAGCATGAAGGCGTTCAGGACCTTGCCAATCACGAAGGCCGCGCCGGGCGGGACCTGGTTTTCGGCGACGCCGATGGCATGCACTTCTCTGGAGAGACCGACGGCGAATACATGGGTAGCCCCGAGGCGCAGGGCAGGGGCGATGGGGGTGTTCTGGCGGATGCCGCCGTCCATGAACAGCTCGCCGCCGATGCGCACCTGTGGGAAGAGCACGGGAATCGCCGCGGAAGCCAGGGCGTGGAGGGGTCCGATGTGGGCGCCACGGATGATGCTGCGGGGAGGTGCGGTGGTAGGTAGGGCGCCGTCGGGACCGGTTTGCATGAAGATGACCGTGCGCCCGGAGGCTACCTCGGTGGCTGAGACGGCTAGGGCAGACAGGTGTCCGTGTCTCAGACAACGGGTGATCGCGCGCCAGGGGATTTCACGCTCCACGATCTGCGTCATGGGTCGGACATCGAAGAGGCCGGTGGACTGGATACCACCGCCGCGCAGCAAGCGAGGCAAGCCCACCGCCTGGCGCATGCCGAAGCCGAGCACGTCCGTCATGCTCATCTGCGTCCAGAGGTCGCACAGGCGCCGGATGCCGAGCACTGGATCGGGCATGTGAGCGGCCAAATAGCAGGAGTTGATGGCTCCGACGCTCGTCCCGCACAAGATGTCGAAGCGGGGAGGAGTGCCCCCGCGAAGGCGGCTGAAGCGATCGAGCACGTAGGAGAGGACACCCACTTCGTAGGCGCCTCGAGCGCCGCCGCCGGAGAGAATAACCGCCGTTTTTCGAGGATTTCTTCTGGTTTTCTGCGGCGTCAACGGGGCTCCTCGACGAACGATGGGGAGGAAGAATAGGGGCTGCGGGACGGTGGTGCGGAGGGAGGTTCGGGCACGCTGAGGCCCTCGGCCCGCGCTGCTTTCAGCACAGCGGCGATGGTGGGGCGAAGGAGAAAGAGCTTGCTCAGACGCGGGTCGCGCACCGAACCATGGAGCGCTTGAATGTGCGCGGTGGCCCTGCGCAGCGCGTCGCGGGCGCTCTGAGGAGCCGCTTTTCGTAGGGCTTCCATGCACAGCGCGCGGATCTCCACGCCGTACTCGCAGCCGGCGATGGCCTCCACCGCGCCGAGGGCCGTGGTGGCAAGGAGCAGCCCTGTGTGCTGCTCGCCGAGCTCGATGCGCGAGGCCGCCTCCACGGCCGTGGCGTAGAGGTTGAAGCTGGGCAAACCGTGGGTCTCGGAGCGCTTGCGCGCGTCGAGGGCGAGCTCGGCGGCGGCCCGAGCGTCGCCCTGTGCGCGGGCGAGCAAGGCCCGTGTGAGCCGCTCGTGGATGGCGTCGTAGGGGCTGTCGGTGGCCGCGATAAGGGCTCCTGCGTCGCCGGTGAAGGTGTGGGCCGCGTCGAGGTCTCCCTGCTCGATGAGGATGCCCGCCGTGCACAAAAGGGTGTCAGCCCGCGAGTCTTGATCGGCGTAGCGCTCGTGGGCGTCGCGGGCTCGCTGCATGTACGCGAGGGCGCGCTGCACATCGCCGAGGCGCGCGTAGGCCTGGCCGATGTTGGAGAGCGTCTTGGCCATCTGGAAACGGCCGCCGATGGCCAGATCGATGCCGATGGAAGAGAGGCCGAGGGCGATCACATCCTCGAACCGTTCGAGCACGAACATCGCGAATGCCAGGGCGTTTCGCGCCCTCGCTTCGCTTCGGCGGGCGCCCACCGAGCGGAAGATCGCGATCGCTTCGGCGTGGGCTTCGACGGCCTCGTGGACCCGTCCGACGCGGCGCAAAAGCACGCCCTTCGCGCGCAGCACTTCTGCGCGGCTGCGCGCCGCGAGGGCGCCGGTCTGGGCCACCACGAGGGCCCGCTCGCAGGCGTCGAGGGCCCCACGGATATCGCCGAGATCCCGCAAAATCTCGGACAAAACCGTGAGCGCTTCGACCTCCAAGGCGGCGTTCTTGGTGGCGTGCGCGACCTCCGTGGCGCGCTCGGCGACCGGCAGTCCCCGTGCGAGGTGCCCGTCGTCGAAGTCGAAGCGCGCGGTGCGCACGAGGGCGAGGGCGACCGAGGCCGTGCTGCCTTCGCGCCGCGCGAGCTTGCGCAGGGCGATCAGGTGACCTCTGCGTTCGCCCCGGCGACCGAGGTGGCGGTAGATGGCTTCGAGGGCCTCGTGGGCGAGGATGCGCCGTGTGTCGTGCTCGGGCAAAAGGCCGAGGGCGCGCTGGAAATAGCGGTGTGCGAGGGACGCTTGATG